>CAIPID010000100.1 GCA_903865015.1 uncultured beta proteobacterium
CTGGTTGCAACAGGCGAGCTATGGCTCCCTGATCATGGCCCATCCTGCTAAGTACGTCTCCGAACAGGACGCTTTCGGTCGTGATCGTATCGAGGAATATCGCGTACTAGGCAGTGAAGTGTTTGCGGCCTTACTCGAACAGCATAACCTGGAGATTCGCAGGCTGTCTGGGCTCAGGTTTTAGCTGTATCGCTCGCAAGCACCGGGGAGGTGAGGGCGGTCTCAGGCGCTGGGATGGTCTGGCGTTTGGCTTCCGTGATCAGATCTTCTTTGCCGTAAAACTTAACGCCAAGCGCGATGCGCTCACGGCCCTGCGAGCGACGATGGCGATTCGTGTCCCGCAATGAATACACGCAGCCACAGTATTCCTGCTGATAAAACTCTTCGCGCTTGCTGATCTCAATCATGCGCGCCGAGCCACCGTGTTTGCGCCAGTTATAGGTCCAGTAAATCATTTCATCGTAACGGGAGGCCGCACGCACGCCACTGCCGTTGATCTGATTCATATCTTTCCAGCGCGAAATCCCGAGCGAACTGGATATTGTGTCAAAGCCATGCTCGTGCGCGTAGAGCGCGGTGCGCTCGAAACGCATATCAAAGCATTGTGTGCAGCGCTCACCACGCTCTGGCTCGTTTTCAAGACCCTTGATACGGTCAAACCAGTTATCTACATCGTAATCAGCATCGATGAACTCGATTCCATGCGCCTGGGCAAAGCGAATATTTTCGTTTTTGCGGATCTCGTATTCTTTAACAGGATGAATATTCGGGTTGTAAAAGAATATGGAGTAATCAATACCCGCTGCCAGCATGGCCTCCATCACCTCACCCGAACAGGGCGCGCAACAGGAGTGCAGCAGAACTTTAGTTCTGCCCTCGGGTAGGGACAGACTCGGGCGCAGGGCATCAGGCATGATTGATATCGGCAGGCAGTGATTGTTGCATTGATTTTAGCGCGATGTTTGGTCTTAAATCGTATCGGGTTCTGCGTCTGGAGATTTCTCCATGACGGCTTCCCAGAGTGCGCGAATCGTTTGGCGCTCCTCGGCTACCTGCGCAGGTTCGATTCTGGCTTTTTCAGCACCTTTGAGCCTGAGCGCATGCTGCTGTCGTCGCAAGTTGCGATAGGCATTGCCCGCTTGCACTGCGAGACTCATATCAATGAGGCCCGCCTGACCCGCGAGTTTAAGCAATGCGATATTGCCCAGGTTACCAATCAGCTCAGGATGCGCGCGCGCGTGGAGTAAGACCAGATATTGCGTAACAAACTCCAGATCCACCATCCCGCCGCGATCGTGCTTGAGATCAAAGTCCTGTGTATGGTTTGGATGACCTTGCAGCATTTTTTCGCGCATGGTGCGTACCTCTTGAGTAAACACTGAGGCATTGCGATCCATAGTGAGTACTTTTTGACGGACCTTCTCAAATAGGGCACCAACACGAACATCCCCTGCTGCGAAGCGGGCACGTGTTAGCGCCTGGTGTTCCCAGGGCCAGGCATGCTCGAGCTGGTAGGTTTCGAAAGCCTGGGCCGAAACGGCAATCAGTCCGGCATCGCCATCTGGACGCAGTCGCAGATCAATCTCGTACAGGCGGCCGGATGACGTCATGGTGGAGAGCCACGAACTCATGCGCTGGCCGAGCTTTGCGTAGAGCTCTGCTGCGTCCTCGCGCGGGTCATCATAAAGAAAAACCAGGTCCAGATCGGAGGAGTAACCGAGTTCTTTCCCCCCTAGTCGGCCATAGGCAATGATGGCTAACTGTGGCGCGGGTCTGATACCGTTGGTATCGGGTTTTGCAACCATCGGCCAGACGCGGGCGATCGTCTCTGAGAGAAGCATATCCGCCAATGCGGATAATTGATCCGCGAGTTTTTCAACGGTGAGTATGCCTTCAAGATCCTGCGCTAATAATTGAAAGCTGATCTGACGCTGCGTGTCGCGCATCAGATTCATTTGTTGTTCAATGTCAGGACAGCCGTCACTGAGCAAACAAAGTTCGAGATCTGCATGCATCGTCTGCGCAAGCTGGACAAAGTCCAAGGGTTCCATCAGAGTGCGCCAGGCAATTAGACTGTCCAGAACGAGAGGGTGTTGAATCAGGTATTGTGCCGCCCAGGGGCTGGCTGCCATCATACGCGCGATACGCGCCATCGTTTCAGGATATTCAGCCAGTAAAGCTAAATAAGCACTGCGCTGAGCAATTGCTTCGACCAGATCCAGCAGTTTGAGCGCTGCAGTCATGGGTGAGGGGGTTTGTAGAGCTGCCCTGAACGCAATAGGCAAAATCGTGTCGACACGGGTTCGGCTATTGACCGAAAGACTGCGCACGCGATGACTGTCTAGAAAAGACTCAACCCGACGCGTAAGCTCTGTGGCGTCCTGACCAAAATACTGAATGACATGTTCGAGGTTAGAAGCTGGATCGATTGTGTCCGCGCTAACTCCCGAGCCTGGTGTGCAGCCCTGAGGGCTAGAGACCGTATTAGCTGTCTGATCATTTTCTACCTCCTCGGCAATGCCCGCAATCCTAAACGCATTTCGAAACGTTTCAGACACAAACTTTCGGTGATTGGCCAGTATCTGATTAAATTGCTCGGGCTCCATCTGCATCGCATCAGCAAGGCCGACTCTGCGCTCAGGATCGCTCGGCAACATATGGGTTTGTGCATCATCAAAATATTGCAGCGCATGCTCTGTTTTTCTTAAAAAAGAGTATGCAGCGGCGAGTCGCTCGCAAGTGGTGGGGGTCAAAATGCCAGCGCGCTGTTGTGCCTGGAGCGCATCAAGCAAGCCCCGTTGTTGTAGCGCGGGCATTCTGCCACCGCGGATCAGTTGCGATAGCTGGACGACGAATTCGATTTCACGGATACCGCCTTCACCGAGTTTGATGTTGTTCTGCGTGTCCAGTCCGGGGCGCGCCAGTGCCCGGCGCTGCCAGTCCTGCCGGATTCTTTCTCGCAACACGCGCAAGGCACGCAATGCATCAAAATCAAAATATTTTCTGTAAACAAACGGCAGTCGCATGCTTTCTACGTGCTGGATGGCTGCTCTTGAGTCGCTCTCAGCAAAAGCGCGCGCCGGCATAATGCGCGCTTTAAGCCAGGCGTAGCGCTCCCACTCACGCCCTTGGGTGAACAGATATTGTTCAAACGCATCCAGGCTCCAGGCCAGCGCACCTGAATCACCGTCCGGACGTAACCGGAGATCGGTGCGAAAGACCTGTCCATCACCATCGGGTTCCGAGAGGATTGGCATCATGCTGCGCGTGAGTTTCGCGTAAAACTCATGATGCGTGATGGGGCGCGGTCCGTCCGTTTCGCCTTCCTCCCCGTACAGCATCACCAGATCGATATCAGAGGATACATTGAGCTCACGCCCGCCCAGTTTTCCCATTCCGACAATGATCATTTCCTGAGGGAGACCGGTTGCGGGGTCCCGGGGCGTCCCATGCGTAGCCACCAGCTCGGCCATCATGCAACGATAGGCTTGTTCGACACACAAGTCGGCAAGCGCAGACATCGCCACGACCACTTCATCAAGCGGAGCCAGTCCTGCCAGATCGCGCACCATCAGTAAGAAAAAGCTTCGTCTGCGCAGCTGTCTAAGTACTTTTCGGCAATTCGGGATATCAAGAACTGCAGTCTGGCAAGAAATCCCCGACAATTCCTCAAACCACGCACTCAACCGTTCAGGGGTAACAGGCGTGTGACTCGCTTTTTCTAACCAGTCGGCAAACTCGGGATTGCCCTGAATCAGCCGTCTCAGGCTCCCTGACCAGGCGAGCGCGGTCGATAAGTTTGATTCAGCCATGGCATTTGCCTCCTATGGGAGAGCGCAAGAGGATTAAGATAGAGGATTGAACGATACTTTATTTTGTTTAATAATTTTTCAATACTTTAAGACGATCATTCCTTTGCATTTTCTGAAAAAAACACTGCGTGTACTGTTTCTGTGTGCGCTAATTGCTTATTTTGCGATGGCGTCCACCATGCTGGTCGTGCGCTATCTCGTCTTGCCACATGTCAACGCGTGGCGGCCTCAGATTGAGCAGCGACTTTCGACTAGCTTTGGCTCGCCGGTCACAGTAAGTGACGTGATCGCTAGCTGGTCAGGTCTGAATCCGACCCTTTCGGTCGTGAATTTGAGCATTCGCACCGCACAAGGCGACACGCTGCTCACTATTCCTAAAATAGATGCCATTGTGTCCTGGCGCAGTTTGCTCGCTCTGGATCTGCGCCTTAAACATCTGGATGTCAGCGGGATTGATATAACCATCGAAAAGCAGGCGGATGGCAATATCTCCGTGGCGGGCTATGTACTCGATGCAATGCCTGATACGGACTTCAAACTGGATAGTGACACACTTGCTTCGCGCTGGTTGCTGGATCAGGGGGAGATCGTTGTTCATGATGCGACCTTGCGTTGGCGTGATTTGCAACGTGCCACGCCAGAGTTAAAGCTGACACGTGTGGATTTTGCACTATCAAATGGTTTGTTCAGTCATCGCCTGTTGATGAGAGGCTCTGCCCCCGAGTCGGTTGCGCGGAGTTTTGAGCTGATTGTCCGTGCAGACCACTTGCTAGGACCGCTTGTTACCTCTGCTAGTCGCCATGCAGAAGTATATGTCGAGGTGCAGGATCTGGCCCCGGCGGCGCTGTTGCCGTGGATTGATTTGCCGGAGATCTCCGGACGTTTTGCCGGTCGCGCCTGGATCGATGTGCAACAAGGGAAATTCTCCACCACCACATTAGAAATCGCGGGCTCAAAAGTTGGCGCTTCACTGTCTGATAGCGCGTCCACTTCCATTTTTGCCCAGCACGCACACATTCGGTTGTCAGGCCTGCTCGGTGACATGCTGCCTATGGTTAAGTCCGAGTTACTGGCCGTGAGCACTGGTGCTGCCGCTGCGGTGGACATTCAGGCGAATGCTGAGGGCGCGACGTTAGACAGCCCACTCTTCGTGCCGTCCATTGTTGTGGCCAATAAAGCTGACTTAAAGCTCAAGCTAAATAATCTGCATGATCAAGTTGCGGCGCACATTGCTGGGCTGACACTCAGTAACGATCATCTCGACTTGAATCTGCAAGGCGACTGGCATGCCGGGGGGGCGAGTGCCGCGGGAGTCGCCAATATGACGGGGATGATCGTCAGACTAAGCGCTCCGGCGCTGCACCGTTACCTGACGGTCAATACCACTGAGTCGGTCAGAAATTGGCTGCGAGACTCGCTTGTACAAGGAGAGTTCCGTCAGGCCGCACTCACACTTCAAGGTGATCTTGCAGAATTTCCTTTCAATCAGCCTCAACAGAAAGGTGTTTTTAAAATAGACGGGCTCTATAAAAATCTCCTTTTGGATTATTCCGCTGCAAAAGGTGATGCAAAGGGCTGGCCAGCGCTTGCGTATACTGACGGTTCTATCCTGATCAGCCAGCTTGGGTTAACCATGCGCTCCAGCACCGGTAACTTATTAGGTGCGCGTGGTGAGCGCATCAAACTTGAGAATCTGAACGTCAATATTCCGGATATGGGGATCAAGCCGCACCTCTCCCTCGATATGGTGCTTCACTCAGAGGCCGATTTATTAGTGAGTACGATGCGCGAAACACCACTCAATGAAAGATTGGGAGGTCTATTCAGCGAGCTCGCTGCCACAGGAATCTGGACCGTTCCCTTATCCATTCGCGCGGATCTGAATGATATGGACAAGCTCCAGGCTAAAGGACGGATCGAATTTTCAGGTGGTAAGCTGGCCTGGGGGGATGCGTTTCCTGGACTCGAAGCCATTCAAGGTAGTCTGGTTTTTACAAACGGGCTGATTGATACGGATAAATTTCAGGCTAAGTTCCTTGGAGAGTTACTGACGATTCAGGGCGGATTCGGCCAGCCTAGCTCAAAAGGCATCACCATTGATGGCGTGCTGCCAATTGCAGCATTGAGCAAACTCACGCAGTCCCCTGCGCTGACTGTTTTTGAGGGCAGCACACGATACCGTGCACAGGTCATACAAAATAATAAAGATGGTGTGGATGTCACGTTCAATTCGACGCTGGATGGGCTATCAATCGCATTACCAGCGCCGATCGGTAAAACCAAAGAGACCTCGGTTCCTTTCAGTCTGAAATGGTCCAGTAGCAAGCAACGCAAAGTCAATCGGCAGTCTGTTAGTTTTAATCTCGGTGAAATCATTAATGGCAAGCTCGAACGCATGCCTGATACGCGCGGCAAAACATTTTTTACTCAAGCGGCGATTGCAATGGGCGAGGCGTCTGTTTTACCTGCCGCAGGCATGAATATTGACGTGAGCCTGGGTGAGATTGACTGGGCAGACTGGAAAGGCCTTTCGGAAAAGTTAAGCACTGAAAAAGTCGCCTCCGCCAAACGTACCACCAACCTGTTGCCTCAAGTGCAAAGTGTATCGATACGTACGCCACGCTTAATTGTTGATGACCTTATTTTTACCGACTTGAATCTAACAACGACGCAGGCAGAAAAAGGACAGTGGTCCGCCAAACTCGACTCCAAAGAAACGGCGGGTTCAGTTTCGTGGAAAGAGTCCTCTGGCGCCGTCGCAGGCAGAGTAGTTGCTAAGTTCACTAAACTTGCTCTTGGTAGCGCCCCGACCGATGACGAGCAAGCACCTAAGATTCAAAGCATCGATGAGAATCAATGGTCTGATATACCTGCTGTGGATGTGAGTATCGATGACTTCACTTTGTTTGGTAGCCGTTTGGGATCACTGCACTTGATCGGTGCCAACACAGAACGCGGTAGCATCTGGAATATTGATAATTTACAAATCACCAATCCCCATTCGACGTTAATTGCCAATGGTCAGTGGCGCCTGAAAGGTGGCGCACGAGGGATCAAGCTCAAGGCCGAGCTGGCCATCTCCGATCTGGGTAATCTCTCTGCATTTATGGGCTATCCCGATAAAGTAAAAGCAGGCAGCGGCAACATCAAGGCTGATATTAATTGGAGTAATTTTCCATGGGCCTTTAGCTATGAAGGCATGGCGGGTACCGCAGACATTGATTTGAAAGAGGGGACTTTCGTACACGTCAATTCCCGCAGTGCGCGACTGCTTGAACTCCTTTCACTACAGTCTTTACAACGTATTCTGAGCTTTAATTTTCGACCTAGTAATGAGTTTCAAAACGGATTTCCCTGGCAATCCATTTCGGGTAAATTTGTGATCGATCAAGGCGTTGCCAAAACAGACGACCTGACAATTGCGAGTCCTGTTGCCAGTATTTTGTTGGCGGGAGACTCAGACTTGTCCAGAAAGACCTGGAATATGAATGCAGATGTAAAGCCCAGATTTGATATGAGTGGCTCGGCGGTCGCGACAGGCTTTTTAGTGAACCCGCTGATAGGTGTGAGTGCGCTCGTGACGCAATTTTTATTGCGCAACCCTATTGAGCGCGCGATGACGGCTAAATATCATGTGAGAGGTCCTTGGGATGATCCGACACTGATTCCGCTGGATATTCCTGCACCCCGGTCTGAAGGGTTGACGAATAATCCTGGTAATTAAGCGCATAAAAAATGCCGCATTGTGCGGCATTTTTTATGGCTTTCAAACAAGAGTGAATCTCGGATGGATTATTTCTTCATCATGTCGAAAAACTCATTGTTGTTCTTTGTTGCGCGCATCTTGTCCAGAATGAATTCCATGGATTCCACTTCATCCATGTCGTGGATGAATTTACGCAAAACCCAGACCTTTTGCAGTACATCGGGTTTGATCAGTAACTCTTCACGGCGTGTGCCGGATTTGTTCAGGTTGATCGCAGGGTAGACGCGCTTTTCGGCCAGGCGGCGTTCCAGATGGATTTCCGAGTTGCCGGTGCCTTTGAATTCTTCGTAGATCACCTCATCCATACGGCTGCCTGTTTCGATCAGGGCAGTACCGATAATGGTCAGAGAGCCACCTTCTTCGAGATTACGGGCCGCACCAAAGAAACGCTTGGGACGTTGCAGGGCATTTGCATCTACACCACCTGTCAGAACCTTGCCGGAGGCTGGAACAACAGTGTTGTAGGCGCGAGCCAGACGGGTAATCGAGTCAAGCAGGATCACGACGTCTTTTTTCATTTCCACCAGACGCTTGGCGCGCTCGATCACCATTTCGGCGACCTGCACGTGACGTGTGGCGGGTTCGTCAAAGGTCGAAGCAACCACTTCTCCACGGACAGTACGCTGCATTTCTGTGACTTCTTCGGGACGCTCATCGACCAGCATGACAATCATCACAGCATCGGGGAAATTTGCAGTAATCGCATGTGCGATATGCTGCATCATCACCGTCTTACCTGATTTGGGGCTGGCGACGATCAGTCCTCGCTGTCCCTTGCCGATTGGCGCGAAGATATCCAGAATACGACCAGTGAGGTTTTCTTCACTCTTGATGTCACGCTCAAGAGGCATGACTTTATCAGGGTGCAGAGGCGTCAGGTTTTCAAACATGATGCGATGCTTGATCGCTTCAGGTGCAAAACCATTGACCTTATCGACCTTGACCAACGCAAAATAACGCTCACCATCTTTAGGTGTACGGACTTCGCCTTCGATCGAGTCGCCGGTGTGCAAGTTGAAACGACGAATCTGGGAGGGCGAAATATAAATATCGTCCGTGCTAGCCAGATAAGAAGTGTCAGGTGAGCGCAGGAAACCAAAGCCATCAGGCAGGACTTCCAGCACACCATCGCCAAAAATTTGTTCGCCTTGCTTGGCGCGCTTTTTCATGATCGCAAACATCAGTTCTTGTTTGCGTAAGCGGTTGGCGTTTTCGATCTCGAGGCCTGCGGCCAGCTCTAGCAGCTGCGAAACATGCTGCGCCTTCAGTTCATTAAGGTGCATTGATTTATGTATTTATAGGTAAGAAATTAACTTCAAAAGAGAAGAGGCGTTTTTATGGTTTTGTGTGTGAGAAGCGACGAGCAGCATGCGTCAGAGAGAACCAGTGGCGGGCCTCGGACGGGCCCGCGCGTGGATGCGAATTAGATCGCGCTGTTCAGGAATTCAGTCAGTTGTGATTTAGACAAGGCGCCGACCTTAGTCGCAGCGACCTTACCGTCCTTGAATAACATGAGGGTAGGAATGCCACGGATACCAAAATCAGTGGCTGTTTTCTGGTTTTCGTCGACGTTGAGTTTTGCAACGGTGACTTTTCCAGCGTATTCTGCAGCGACTTCTTCGAGCATGGGGGCGATCTGTTTACAAGGACCACACCATGCGGCCCAGTAATCAACCAATACAGGCTGAGAAGATTTCAGTACGTCCGCGTCAAAGCTATCATCGCTCACGGTTTTAATGTGTTCGCTCATTTTTTTCTCGGTAATTGGTGTATCCGGCCCTTGGGCGGGACTACTTGTCATGATTAAAGCATAACATCAATACTTGCGGTGCACTATTTTATATATCGATATGTGCGCATTTTTTGCGCAATCTAGCTTATCGTCATGCCGGTGTTGGCATTTTCCGTAAAATGACCTGCCTTTTCCACAGCAGTTGGGGATAACTTGAGTAATCAGTCTTATAACGAATCGTCAATCCGGGTCCTCAAAGGACTCGAACCTGTCCGCCAGCGCCCTGGTATGTATACCCGCACCGAAAACCCTTTGCACATTGTGCAAGAGGTGATTGATAACGCTGCGGACGAAGCACTCGCCGGGCACGGCAAACACATTCAGGTCACGCTCCATGCCGATGGCAGCATCACCGTTGAGGATGACGGCCGCGGCATTCCCGTCGGCATGCATCCCGAAGAAAAAGCACCGGTTGCGGAGTTGGTCTTTACTCGTCTGCATGCAGGCGGAAAATTCGACAAAAAAGGCGGCGGCGCCTACGCTTTCTCGGGCGGTCTGCACGGTGTAGGCGTGTCCGTCACCAACGCACTGGCTAAAAGGCTAGAGCTTGTAGTGTGGCGCGAAGGCAGCCATCGCATGGTGTTTGCCAATGGCGATGTGATTGAGCCTCTGGCCGCAGCGCCTGAGCTCGCACGTAAAAAATCCGGTACCCGTGTGCGTGTCTGGCCGGATCACTCCTTCTTTGACTCTCCGGTCATTCCTCTGGGAGAGCTTACGCATTTGTTGCGAAGTAAAGCCGTTCTGATGGCGGGCGTGAAGGTTTCTCTTGTTAACGAAAAAACAGGCGATACCCGTACCTGGCAATACCAGGAAGGCCTGTCTGGATACCTGTCCGAGGCGCTGCAAGGCGTTGAATTGCGTGTTCCGCTCTTTGAGGGCGAGCAATTTGCAGGAAAGGATCACGAAAACTTCGCCGAAGGCGAGGGCGCCCAGTGGGTTGTAGCCTGGGCGGATGAGGGCACTGTTGTGCGCGAGTCTTACGTCAACCTGATTCCAACTCCCGCAGGCGGCACGCATGAGTCTGGGTTACGCGAAGGTCTGTTTGCAGCGGTAAAAGGCTTTTCGGAAATGCATAGCTTGTTGCCTAAGGGCGTCAAACTATTACCCGAAGACGTGTTCGCGCGCACCAGTTTTGTGCTGTCGGCTAAGGTCCTTGATCCCCAATTTCAGGGGCAGATCAAAGAGCGGCTCAATAGCCGTGACGCGGTGCGTCTGGTCGGTGGCTTTGTGAAAACATCCCTGGATCTATGGCTGAATTCCAACGTCGAATACGGCAAAAAACTCGCCGAACTCGCGATCCGTCAGGCGCAAGCACGTGCGCGTTCCGCTCAAAAAGTCGAAAAACGTAAAAGCTCAGGCGTGGCCGTCTTGCCTGGCAAGCTGACAGACTGCGAATCCAGCGACGTGTCACGCACCGAGGTATTCCTGGTCGAGGGCGACTCCGCGGGTGGTTCGGCCAAGATGGGTCGTGATAAGGAGTTTCAGGCTGTCTTGCCCTTGCGCGGCAAGGTCCTGAATGCCTGGGAAGTCGATCGCGATCGTTTGTTTGCGAATAACGAAATTCACGATATCGCTGTGGCGATTGGCGTAGATCCGCACAGTCCGAACGACACACCTGATTTGTCTGGCTTGCGTTATGGCCGTATCTGCATACTCTCTGATGCGGACGTGGATGGCTCGCACATTCAGGTTCTGTTGCTGACATTGTTTTATAAACACTTTCCAAAACTGGTCGAACTCGGCCACATTCACGTGGCGCGTCCACCGCTGTTCCGCGTTGATGTGCCCGCGCTTGGCAAACGTCCCGCGCGCAAAATCTATTGTCTTGATGTGGGAGAGCTCGAAGCCGTTCAGGACAAATTGCGCAAAGAAGGTGTGCGCGAGGGTTCCTGGGACATCAGTCGATTTAAAGGTCTGGGTGAAATGAGCCCGATCCAGTTGTGGGAAACCACCA
>CAIPID010000101.1 GCA_903865015.1 uncultured beta proteobacterium
ACGCCTGATTTCGAGTCAGGTACATTCGACCACTCTGCCACCTCTCCTGCAGTTTTCTAACTGGTCAAGCCCGCTATTCTAGCAGAAACTCATTTAATCCCGCTAAACTAAGCCTGCATTCTCCTATGAGGCTTTCTTTATGCTTTTTCTGCTTTCCCCTGCCAAAAAGCTGGATTACGACTCGGTGGTCGCGACCCAGACCCATACACAGCCACTTTTCGTGAAAGAAGCGACTGCGCTCATTAAAGTCTTGAAAGACAAGTCCGCCGATGAAGTGTCTGCGTTAATGGACCTGAGCCCTGCCTTATCCCAGCTAAACGTTGATCGTTATGCCGCATGGAAACCAAGCTTTACGCAGGCTAATTCTCGTCAGGCCATTCTGGCTTTTAATGGCGATGTCTACGAAGGCATGAATGCCTCGTCCTTAAATGAAAAAGATTTGCTCTGGGCCCAGGATCATGTCGCCATTCTCAGTGGCTTGTATGGCGTGCTGCGACCGCTCGATCTGATGCGACCCTATCGTCTAGAGATGGGGACGCGACTCACCAATCCCGCTGGTAGTAACTTGTATGCCTTCTGGGCTAAGACGATCGCACCTTATCTGAATGAGCGGTTGGCCGCAGATAAGTCCCCTATTATTATTAATCTGGCTTCAGAGGAATATTTTAAGTCCGTCGATTTGAAAGCACTCAAGGCGCGCGTTGTGCAGTGTGTGTTTCAGGATGGTAAAAAGGGTGTGTTTAAAGTCGTGAGCTTTCATGCAAAGCGCGCACGCGGCTTGATGGCGCGTTACGCAATCGAGCATCGCGTGACTAAACCCGAAGGACTTAAAAAGTTTGATAGCGAGGGCTATATGTATACGCCAGAGCTTTCCACCGAAGACAAACTCGTATTTCGCAGAGAAGAATAGCTTGACTACAAAGAAAATAAAAATACCTGACTATCCCCGTATTGCGTTGGTGTTGCAAGGCGGTGGGGCGCTGGGCTCCTATCAGGCGGGCGTTTTTGAGGGCTTGGAAGAAATCAAGCTCAAGCCTACTTGGCTGGCCGGCATTTCAATCGGCGCGCTTAATTGCGCCATCATTGCCGGTAATCCACCCAATAAAAGAGTGTCGCAGTTAAAAGCATTCTGGGAGACTATTTGTCGCCCCCCATCGGTTATCGAAGGTGCGCTCGCATCGATGTTTAATATGTATGGCGCTGCGAACAAGGGCTGGCATGATCTGACTGCCAACCATACTGAAAAACTGTTTGGCTCCTGTGCCGCAATGCAAGCGATGGTTCAAGGGCAGGCTGGGTTTTTTCTACCTAGACCTTTTGCACCGGGTGTGGGTAGTCCAGCAACGGTAAGCTATTACGATGTATCACCGCTGTATGCGACGCTTGAGCGTTTTGCAGATTTTGAACGTATCAACAATGGTGAGATGCGTGTTTCGATCGGTGCGACCAATGTCAGAAGCGGTAACTTTATATTTTTTGATAATACCGAGATGAAACTCAAGCCCGAGCATTTTGTGGCCTCGGGTGCCTTGCCGCCAGGATTTCCCGCAGTGGAAATTGATGGTGAGTTTTATTGGGATGGTGGCTGTGTATCCAACACTCCACTGGACTACATCATGAAAACTTTACCGCGCGAGGATACCTTAGTCTTTCAGGTTGACTTGTGGAGCGCGCGTGGCGAGTTACCGACTGATATCTTTACTGTGATGGAGCGTCAAAAAGATATCCAGTATTCAAGTCGTACGCGTGAGGTCACGCAAAACGTCAATGACTTGCAAAGACTACGACAAATTGTGTGGGATACGATTGCGCGCGTGCCGGCTGCGGTTAGAAAAAAAGATCCTTGGTTTGACGAGATGCATGCCAAAATGTTTGGTGCACGCTATAACTGCATTCACTTAATCTATAAAAACAAACTGACTGCGGGTCACTACAAGGATTTTGAATTCAGTCACGAAACGATGGAGGAGCACTGGAATACTGGCCTGACCGACATGCGTCGCACACTCGAAAATCCAACTTGCCTCGATATGCCGCCACCAGGTGTCAATTTTGTTGACTATGACGTGCATCGGCATCAATAGTCATTCGTGGTTCGATCGTGGGCCGGGCATTTTGAAGCATGGCGAGGGTGATCTCCCTTACCTTTGCTTTGCTTGCTTGAATATGCGAGCGAATCAAGTCTTGTGCCTGTGCACTATTCTGATTCAAAATGCACTCAAGAATCGCAGTGTGCTCGCGAAATGTCTCTTGAATACGAACTTGCTGGGTAAAGTCCAGGCGGCGGACAAGCCTGATGCGTTCTGTGATGTCTGCGTGCGTCCTGATGATTTCAGCGTTACCTAGCGCTGCAACCAGACCTTGATGAAATCCTTCATCCAGCGCACCAACCTCTAGTCCAACCGACGGCAACATGGTCTCGTCAATATCCCAACTGGCCAGCATAGGTTGAATTTTAGGGTGACACGCAGGTGCCGCACAAAGCTGCGCGACACAGTGCGTTTCAATCAGCAAACGAAAGTCGTAGAGCTCGTCGAGTTTGGCAAAGTTGACGGGCACCACCTGCCAGCCTACTTTGGGAATCGCGAGCACAAAACCTTCGTATTGCAAACGTTGCAAGGCTTGTCTAAGAGGGGTGCGACTCACTGCGACCGTTTTAGATAAGGTGTTTTCAGATAATAAATCTCCGGGCAACAATGCAAAATTAAAAATCTGTTGTTTAATCGTTGCATAGGCGTGGTCGGCGAGATTGCCTGCTCCCGCGCCCAAGGATCCCGTCAAAATAGCGGATTCCATTATGACTCCTTAATCGAGGCGATATAGGCTCGCCAACTACCGAGATGCGTGATATCTTGCGCCTGCTCAATCGCCCAGGGTTCACAAATAAATCCTTTTACCCATGTGCCATCGGCGATTTCTATCGTTCCGAGACCGAGAGGCGCCGGGATGAGCGATAGAAAGGAGCCCACATGTTGCGCAGGCATTTCATAGACTTCAAGTTCAATAGCACTTCCATTTGCCGCTACTCTGACCAGACCTGGTTTTGGGGGCGTGGTATTGGCGAGGGCATACAGTTGATACGCGCAGCTTGTGTGTGTGCGCGCGACAAGACGGCAGTTTCTGTCGACGAGTTGCTGGTGCAGCGGCATGTCTTGCAGGTGCGCGCCCACTACTGCAATTTGGATGTGCTCAAGCTTTTTTGACAATTGCGTATCAGGTGCACCAGGGGCAAGTGTTTGGAGGGCCTGCCATTGCGCACCGAGGGCTAACAACGCCTGATCATGGCCGCCGGGCGCAATAAAGGTGACGCCAAATGGCATATTTGCTTGCGTCAGACCTGCCGGTACGGCAATCGCCGACATGCCGAGCAAATTGACAAAATTAGTGTAGGTGCCGAGCTCGCTGTTGCGTAAGACAGGCTCCGCTGCGACCTGCGCGATTGTTGGATGGGTCGGGGAGGTCGGGACGAGTAACGCATCACACTCAGACCAGATGCAGTGTGTGGAAATGGCGAGTTCTTTCAGTTCGTAGAGAGACTTGAACGCGTCAGCAGCAGAAAACTTTTCCGCTAAGCTAACAACTCGACGAACGGTCGAATCAATTGATTCCGGATGCGTTGTGAGCAGGGCTTCAATTGTTATGTAGCGTTCGGCAACCCAGGGCCCGTTGTAGAGTAATTCCGCAATCTTATCTAATGCGCTGAAGTCAATCTCAACAATGCTTGCTCCCGTATCGCGCGCAGAGGCGATCGCTCTGTTGTAGGCGTTTTCATACTCAACGTTTCCCATGAACTGCGGCATGACAGGGATGCCCAGGCGGAGTGTGGCAGGAAAGCTGGAAACCACCGGACGCGCGGGATGAAATTGAGGCTCATGCGTGAGATCCGCGCAGGTTGATTGCATGACAGATAGCACCGCTGCGGCATCAATTGCAGTCCCTGCAAAAATGGATACGCAATCCAGTGTTTTGCATGCAGGAAGAACACCCTCGATACTAACCAGACCGGGTGTGGGTTTCATACCGACAATATTGTTAAAGCCTGCAGGTACGCGTCCCGAGCCTGCGGTATCTGTCCCAAGACTAAAGCAAGCGAGTCCTCGCGCAACCACTGAGGCGGAGCCAGAGCTAGATCCACCACTGACATACTCGGGATTAAACGTATTAGGCACAGCGCCATAGGGCGAACGCGTACCGACCAGTCCGGTCGCGAATTGATCCAGATTGGTTTTTCCGATCAGAATAGCTCCGGCCTGCATCAGCTTTTGTACGGCTACGGCAGTGTCCGTCGCCGTATAGGCAAAAGCCGGACAGGCAGCGGTGGTCGTCCAGTCTTTGATGTCTATGTTGTCTTTTACTGCAAAGGGTATGCCTAATAGTGGCAAGCAGCCAGGATCCGAAGATTCAAGTTTGCTTAATTGCGTATCGATTTGCGC
>CAIPID010000102.1 GCA_903865015.1 uncultured beta proteobacterium
CGGTTCGATTCCGGCCCCGGGCACCATCTTTAAATCCTTGATTTTCAAAGATAAATTCAAAAATATATTGTTGCACAGCTCAAATATTAAGCAGTTTTTGCGTGTCACAGTTGTGACACAAAAATTGTATCTGGCGAAAGAATAAAATTTACTTAGCCACTGCTATTTACTAACTGAAACCATCTTATTTTTATCGGCGCGAGTAAAATTTAAAGCAAGTTGGTTCGAGCATAAAAACGCGCACGAAAATTAGCTCGAAAAGTCTCACAAGAAACTGGCACACCTTTTATCTATATGAAAGGTGACAAGATTATTAAAGAAATGATCACTAAGCTATAAAGAATAAATATAAAGAATCAGTCATCGCTCATGATTCGATTTTCAGGTTTCTGCAAAAACAAAGCCCCTAAAAACAAGACACAAGCAAAGCCCGTAACGATCAGGACATTCAATCCAAAACTATCTGAATAAAAATTAATTGCTCAATAATCGAGCCCCAAAAACAGGAGGACAGTCGGGTAGATGAGTGTGTATACATACCCGGCAGCCAGTCCGCCGGCTTAGCCTAAAATAGCATCAATTTTGCTCTAACCAATAGCCATTTCCATGTTTCCAGACAGAATGTGGCCGCTTGCGCACCCATCAGCGATACGTGCGCCCAATATCAAGATAAAGCCGCCTGCGAATGACCAGAACAGCCTTTTGGTAAGAATTAATTAACCCAATAAAAACTAATGAATTTTTAGAAAACCGAATCTTCACGTTCTCGCATTTAAGTAAATCTTGCCGCAACTGCTTAGGACGGCTATAAAACCAAAGTTACCAATTACTCCGTTCAGCTTGACTGAGAAATTTTTATGACCGCCCCACTGCTACGAACCTTTCGACCGATACTGTTGCTCATTAGTGCCCTGGTCGCACTTTCAGGCTGCGATCAAGTCACTCAAGTTGCGCAACAACCAACCCTCGTTAGCGTCATCACGGTCGAGCAAGAATCCGCCCAGATCACAACCGAGCTACCCGGACGCGTCATTGCGACTAAAGATGCTCAAATTCGAACACGCGTGACAGGCATTGTTCAAAAAATCGTGTTCAAACAAGGGGCCACCGTGAATGCGGGGGATATTTTGTTCCTGATTGACCCCGCTATCTATCAAGCGACTTATGATCAAGCCGCGGCAAATTTGCAAAAAGCCGAGGCTGACGCGTTTGCTCAGAATGCCTTGGCAAAACGCTACAAGCCGCTCGTAGAGGCCAATGCGGTCAGTAAACAAGAATATGATAATGCCATCGCTAACGACCGCCAGGCTCAGGCAAGTGTGGCGGCGGCAAAGGCCGCTCTGGTCACGGCCTCAATCAATCTGGGCTTTACTAAAGTCACCTCCCCTGTTTCTGGAAGAATCGGTAAAGCGCTCGTGACCGAAGGCGCCTTGGTCGATGCTGCAAGCGCCACCCAAATGGCGCTAGTGCAGCAAATAAATCCCGTATATGTTGACGTCAATCAGTCTGCGACCGATCTTGCCAAATTACGCAAAATGTTCACCGAAGGGACATTAGAAAAAATTTCGGAAAATGCCGTGAAAGTCCAAATTATTCTGGAAGATGGCTCTGTCTATCCTACGCCTGGACACCTTTTGTTTACAGGCATCACAGTCAACGAAGGTACCGGACAGATTACGCTGCGAACCGAAGTCGCGAACCCTAACGAAATACTGCTCCCAGGAATGTTTGTCCGCGTAGTGATTGATCAAGGGATCAATAAACAGGCGATATTGATTCCTCCACAAGCTTTACAGCGTGGCACAGACGGAAAAAACTCCGTTATGACGGTTGTCGACAATAAAGTCGTGTCTACGCAGGTGGTAACCGGCGCCACGTATCAGGGACGCATCATTGTCAATTCAGGACTAAATCCCGGTGCTCAGTTGATTGTCGAGGGTTTTCAAAAGATCAAGGCTGGTAGCCTGGTTAAAACCGCGGAATGGAAGACGAGTACCTCAACTGTCAAAAAATAATTCCGACCGCGCACAACAGACCTAGAAATGTATTGCTAACTGAGCCTTCACATGCCTCAATTCTTTATTGAAAGACCTGTTTTCGCCTGGGTCATTGCTATTCTGATTACTGCGATCGGGGTATTTACTGTCCTTAAAATGCCGGTCACGCAATACCCAAATATTTCACCGCCCACCATCACGATTAGCGCAGCGTATCCGGGAGCATCTCCGAGCGAGGTTGCTGACTCAGTGACAAGTTTGATTGAAAATGAGCTGAACGGCGCAAAAGGGCTTTTGTATTACTCCTCAACGAGTGACTCAAATGGTGGGGCCTCGATTACAGCTACGTTCTCACCCGAAACAAACCCCGATCTTGCACAAGTTGATGTGCAAAACAAAGTCGCCAACGTGGCAGCCCAACTGCCTGGCGCGGTTGCTATGCAAGGGTTGAAGTTTTCGCAAGCGACCAGTAATTTCTTGCTGATTGGGACATTGACCTCGACAGATGGGTCCATGAACGAGATACAGCTGGCTGACTATTTTGCGCGCAATATCCAAAACAATCTCACCAGAATAAGCGGCGTCGCGAAAATAACTTTATTTTCACCGCCAAGCGCTATGCGGATCTGGCTTAATCCCGACAAACTCGTCGGACTCAGCCTGACGCCGGCGGATGTGAGTGCCGCGCTCAGAAGTCAAAATATATTAATCACCTCGGGCAGGCTCGGTGCGCCTCCGAATGCGGAGTCCATCCGCACCTCAACATCAACGCTTGTCAACGGTCAACTCAAAACACCCGAGGATTTCAACAGCATTATTATCCGAGCGAATCAAGATGGATCCTCGGTCAAACTCAGCGATGTCGCTCGCATTGAAATTGCTGCTGACAACTACCAGATGAGCTCCCGTCTAAATGGTAAATCAACGGCTGCGTTCGGGATCGCGCTGACCTCTTCCGCAAACGCACTTCAAACTGCACAAAACGTCAAAACGCAGCTTGATCTACTTGCGACACAATCTCCGAGCAATATTGAATACGCGATCCCCTACAACACATCGCCTTATATTTCACTGTCGATCTCGCAAGTCATTCAAACGCTGATCGAAGCGATGGTATTGGTTTTTCTTGTGATGTATTTATTCTTGCAAAACTTACGTTACACACTGATTCCTGCCATTGTTGTACCCGTGGCGATGTTAGGCACATTTGCTGTGATGAATTTGTTTGGCATGTCTATCAATGTGCTCACTCTCTTTGCCATGGTGCTGGCAATTGGTATCCTTGTTGATGACGCGATCGTCGTTGTCGAGGCGGTTGAACACGCCATGGCAAGTGAAAAACTGTCGCCCAAAGAAGCAACCAAAAAAGCAATGCCTCAAATTTCAAGCGCAATTTTAGGTGTGACAGTTGTTCTTTCGGTCGTGTTTATCCCCCTATCATTCATGACAGGCTCGGTCGGCATCATATACAAACAATTCTCTGTCGCCATGGCGATTTCGATTATTTTCTCTGGCTTTCTGGCACTGAGCTTGACTCCAGCACTATGCGCAACATTACTTAAACCTATTGATCACATCCAAACGAAGAAGGGGTTTTTAGGGTTATTCAATATATTTTTTAAAAATACAACACTGCGCTACGAAAAAGCACTTTCGGGTTGGCTCGCGCGCAGCGCGCGCGTCATGGTGGTTTATGTTTTGCTCGTTATCGTCATGGCCTGGCTATTTTTCCGCATGCCCGCGAGTTTCTTACCCGAAGAAGATCAAGGCTATCTCATTGCGAATATTGAATTACCCACTAACGCCTCGGCAAGTCGGACGCTGGAGGTTATTGAACTCGTTGAAAAATATTTTCTAAACGAACCCAGTGTTCTTAATGCCATTTCTATTCAGGGTTTTAGCCTGAGCGGACAAGGTTTAAATTCCGCAATGCTGTTTGTCACACTTAAAGATTACAGCGTGAGAAAAAATGCAAACCAGTCTGCTAAATCTATCGCAAACACCGCCATGGGCGTACTCATGTCAGAGATTCCTGACGCAATTGTCCTGGCTCTCGTACCTCCTGCGATCCCGGGGCTGGGTACCTCAAACGGATTTGATTTCCGACTACAAGATAAAGCGTCTCTCGGATATACCGCTCTGATGGCTGCAGGCGCTGAATTGATTTCAGCAACCTTGAGTAATCAGGCACTTACTCAGGTCAATCTTTCGATCATCGGGGTTGGCCCACAACTCAGTCTTAAGATCGACCGGGTCAAAGCGGCTGCGTTAAACGTCAACTTTTCCGATGCGGCTTCAATCATATCGACTGCTATTGGATCTGAGTATGGAGGGAAATTCCCAAATATGGGGCGTATGCAAAACATATGGATTCAGGCGGACTCAACATTTCGCATGAAAGTTGAGGATATCCTTAACCTCAATACACGCAACAGTGCTGGCGAGATGGTGCCTTTATCTTCCTTTGTCACAACCAGCTGGTCTGAGGGGCCAACGCAGGTATCACGCTTTAACAGCTACACGTCCTTATCAATCAGCGGACAGGCGGCACCGGGCAGCTCTTCTGGTCAAGCGATTACGGCAATGGAAACACTGGCCAAAAATTTGCCAAACGGATTTGGCTATGAATGGGCGGGTGTTTCTTATCAGGAAAAACTCGCAGGGAGTCAGACAACTACCCTGCTATTGATGGCGATGCTCACCGTATTCCTCATACTCGCTGCACTCTATGAGAGCTGGGCAATACCTGTCTCCGTCATCATGATGGTGCCACTTGGTATGCTTGGTGCAGTCGGTTTAGTGAGTTTGGTCGGTTTGAATAATGACGTTTACTTTACTGTCGGCATGGTGACAGTCATCGGTTTGTCTGCAAAAAACGCCATTTTGATTATTGAATTTGCAAAAGAAAATTATGACAAGGGAATGGGTTTAATTCAAGCCGTCTCCCATGCAGCCAGTTTACGTTTCCGGCCCATCCTGATGACTTCGTTCGCGTTGATCCTCGGCGTTGTTCCACTTACGCTGGCCTCTGGCGCAGGTGCGGCGAGTCAGAAAGCGGTGGGGTTTGGAGTACTCGGTGGAATGCTCTCTGCAACGCCTTTTGCAGTTTTTTTCGTACCGGTATTTTTTATCGTTATCCTGAAACAATTTAAGGTCGCACCGCGACTCCATCACGACACGCGTACCGAAACATCCCCTTCTGTAAAGGGGCAGCCATGAACAATATGCGTGCCGGCCTTGCAAACCGATCACACTTACGGATGGCCACGCTAGGTATTGCCTTGCTTTTGCAAACCGGCTGCACACTAGCGCCTGAATACAAACAGCCCGATGCGCCGATCAGCATGGAGTGGCCAGAGCTGCCTAAAATCACTCTGGATCTGGCACGCGGAACTGCGGAGTTGTCAAAACAAAGCGCCGAACAAGTTACTTCGACCCAGCATACTGTCGCTGATCTGGGATGGGAAGAGTTCTTTCGAGATCCCCGGCTGCGCGCACTAATTGCTTTGGGACTCGATAACAATCGGGATTTGCGTATTGCAGTCTCGCGAATTGAACAAGCACGTGCCCAATATGGCGTGCAGGTCGGCCAGCAGTTTCCAAATATTTCACTCACGATCGCCGATGTAACGACAAGCTTGCCGCAAACAATGCTCACTCCAGGAATCGATCCGGTTAACAGCAACTTTCTCGGCGGCGCGAATTTAACGAGTTTTCAATTAGACCTATTTGGGCAATTACGTAGCCTTTCCGAAGCAGCATTCCAGTCTTATTTAGCAACGGCCGAAGCAGGTCGTAATGTCAGGATCACACTGATCTCCAACATTGCGCAGGCCTATTTTTATGAGCGCATGACGGAGCTCACGCTTGAATTGGTTGATAAAACACTCAAATCCCGCCAGGAGGCCTATGCAATCGTATTGAAACGCATGGATGCGGGCATCGCGACCGATCTGGATCTGAATCAGGCACGCAGCTTACTGGATGCCGCCGCTGCAAATTTAGCGCAATATGCCCGCCTAAAAAGTCGAGCGCACAACGCGCTAATTTTACTGGTGGGAACGCCCTTAACGATGGAGTTGCCAACACCAGCACCATTCACCAGAGAATCCGTACTTGTTAATATCCCCGCGGGGTTACCGTCCAACTTACTGACTCGCAGGCCCGATATCAGACAAGCTGAAAGAAATCTGATGTCAGCGAATGCAAACATTGGTGCTGCACGCGCGGCCTTTTTCCCCGACATTTCACTCACGGGCTTACTCGGCACAAACAGCTTAACGCTCAGTGGGTTATTCAAGAGTGGCGCTTATTACTGGAGCATCGCACCCAATTTAAGTCTTCCGATTTTCAATGGAGGAGCGCTATGGGCCAATCTGGACCTGGCTAAAGCGGCTAATCGCGAAGCCGTGGACCAGTATGAAAAATCGATTCAAACAGCATTTAAAGAGGTCTCAGACGCGCTCGCAGGCGAGGCCACTTACGGGGCTGAAATTCAAGCGACGATCGCACAACAGGAAGCAACGCGAAAAGCACTTGAACTGTCTGATATGCGTTACAAAATGGGAATCGATAATTTCTTGCAAGCACAAATCGCCCAGATTAGTTATTTCAATGCCCAGCTTGGACTAATCACATTGCGCTACAACGCGCTGTTGAACCGCATTGACCTTTATAAATCTTTGGGTGGCGGCTGGGAATCTGGAGACATGGAGCGAAAAACTCCGCTCCACGAACCAAATGCTAAAAACTAAAACGCAAGCGGACCATGAAAGTTATGCTGATGAGCTATCGGATTTTTTATGCTTGTCCATATGGATAGTCAGATCTCGAGCCATACCAATTGAGATAGCGGTCGCCCAGGCAAATGAAAACAGCCCTGAGAAAGCGATGATTGATGGAATGAGGCGCCAGCCTTCGGGAAGGTTCAAAGAGATATTACCGACAGTCGTGAAAAAACCAGCGACAAATAATAGCGCCATCAGCCAATCAGCTACAAACCCAAAACCTGCCAATGCCAAGACCCATATAGAAAGCGACACGAGCATCGCAACAGCCAGGAGCATTGTGTAGGCGACAAACCTGATCATTTCATAATGCTGGCCGTGGAACTTAGATCCCTTCAACCTTTTTCGGTAAACCAACGAAATCCAAACAAAGCTATAGATATTGAACATTACAACAGCACTCATCACAATGAGTCCAAAAAAAGACTCCTTTAATAACAGTTCTATATGGATGGCCGTGATATTCATGCTAATTTCTTTCATAACAATAGTGATCAATGACTAGTTTTGGAATGATCAAGCCAAATGCGATCGCAAGTCAAATCATGACAGTCGCCATGGCGTCGCTGGCTGCATAGCCAAGTATGGCTTCGGTACTTTTTTCATCCAGTTTGTAAATCTCGACAAGTTCGCTAGACATTCTGAATAAATAGACACCGGGTAGCAGGTAGACAACCGAATTTTTCAAGTACAGCTAAAGTCTGTGACACCTTATTCATGTCAACACCCACAGCAGTGACGTCAAGCACGTCTACATGGGAGGTGGTGGGTAGTCTGCCCTTTTACACAGAGAATGCGTGTACTGGTACTGATAATTTTCAATGCAAGAGCGGGGGACACGCTCATAGTGGCCTTCCTTGGCATTCAAAATATCAAGCAATTCTTTATTGCGATTTTATACTTACTTGTGACGTGGATGAGGTTGCAAATAATTACTTAATAAATCAACACCGATTCTAACCATTATTCTTCAAGGCTTTCCGCATTCAATCTAAGGTGCTAAAGGCCATAGATCGAACTCTACGCATGATTTAAATCTTGTAATATTGAAAATTGTTCGCTGCAAAGCAGCAAAAACCGCTGTCTAGCGATTAGTATTCTCGATTGGCCCAATCCCGTCGTCGGTTTTTAATTGGATATGTCGAGTTTAAATACAACTGAATCGGAAAGCACTCGCAAAACCGATTATCGCGTCTTCGTGCCCGATATTTTGTCTGTACCCGTCTATGCCGGGCTCACTCTCATTTCCGCCGCAATCGCCCTATTTTTCTGTTTTTCAGTGCAGATTGAGCATCCAAGCTCTTCCGCTGTCACCGTAATGATCATCGCAAACACCAATCGAGCAGCGATGGGTCAAAAAAGTATTGCACGACTGATTGGCACGTTAGTCGCCTGTTTTGCGATGAACACGGTTTTTGCGCACTTTGTGCAAGCACCATGGATATTTCTGATTTCGTTTGCGTTGTGGATGGGTATGTGCGTCTTTGTATCGACAATCGCCCCCTCCCCCTCCTATGCTTATGCCGCGACCATGTCAGCCATCACTGTAGGCATCATTGCAATTCAACAAATGGAACCTGCAGATATTTTTAAAGATTCTGTTGATCGTTTTCTGGTTGTATCGATCGGGATTGCTTCTGTATGGCTTGTCTTTGGTCTAATCCCTGCGATTCTCAATAATTCCTTTAAAAGCCATACCCTCCACGTTAAACCGGCGGCCTCTGTCAGCACGTCACCCAACCCTATTAATTGGGCTAAAGCACTTAGAGGTGGGCTGGCAACAGTATTTGTTGTGTTGATTGGTTGCGCATTTTGGATGGTGACGACATGGCAAGATGGATCTGCCATGTTTTTAGTATATGGAATTTTTACCGCGAATTTAATACAAATGGATGAAGTGATTAACGCGACGATCATTTCTTTTTTTACGATTCTGGCAGGTCTGGTGAGTGCATTTCTGTGCCTGTTTTTTGTGTTGCCCTATGTGAATGGTTTTCCAATGTTGATGGTCGCAATATCGTTCGCTTTGTTACCAGGGTTTTGTATTAAAAGCCATCCGGTACTTGGTGTGCTTTGCCCCGGCTTCTTGTCGGTCGTTATATCGTTGATCGGGCCTACCAATGCGATGACCTATAACGTAACAGGCTATATGAACGAAGCATTGGCTTTTATGATCGGTTTGGGAATGTCCGGCATTGCAATTAGTTGGATTTTGCCGTCTTCGATCCGTCTGCCCTCAGCCGCCACAAAAAGTTCTACATCAACATGAAAGCCATCGAAACCAGCACTCCATTGAACCGAGGTCAGTCGTGTTTACACCAGTAAACTTTCTCGGATTTTATTTAGCACCAATGATAATTTACGTTTGCTGGACTGTCCCAGTCTTTGCAATCGTTCGATATGTGCTCAAGCGTTGTGGCGTTTTAAATTTTGTCTGGAACGCTCCGCTTTTTGAAGTTGCTGTCTTTTTTATTTTATTAGCTTTGATCGTAAAAGGTTTTAATCCATGACGGATACACCAAAGCATCCTTTCAAATCGATTGCAGCCATTGCGATCACGGTTGTGTTATTCGCCATTGCAGTATTCATGCTGGTGCAGATGTGGCAGTTATATATGCTGTCGCCATGGACGCGTGACGGAACCGTCAGGGTCGAAGTAACCAATATTGCGCCGGAGGTGAATGGCACGGTTAGAAATATTTTCGTTAAGGACAATCAATACGTACGTCGTGGAGATAAACTTTTCGAAATTGATCCGGTACGTTTCCAGCTTGCTATTGATCAATCTCAAGCAGCGGTGGAGAGTGCCAAAAACACGCTGACGCTCAAGCTTGCAGACGCCAAGCGTCGTTTTGGAGCAACTGGCGCGGTCTCTGCGGAAGAGCAGCAGCAATATCAAATCAATGCAGCCGTGGCGCGTGCCCAGCTCGACAGTGCGGCGGCCTCTCTTAATGTTGCAAAACTTAATTTGGTTCGCTCTACGCTTTACGCACCTAGTGAGGGATTTGTTACCAATTTTCTTTTGAGGGTTGGCGATTATGCCAGTGAAGGAAAACCGGTGATGTCGATTGTCGACAAGCATACATTTTGGATTGACGCGTATTTTGAGGAAACCAAAATTCATGGCATAAAAGTTGGTGATAAAGCACGCATCAAACTGATGGGCTATGACAAGGTACTTGAAGGTTCCGTGCAAAGTATTAGCCGCGGCATTTCTGTAGAAAACGCAAAACAGGGAACACAAGGTTTACAGCAAGTCAATCCGACTTACACTTGGGTCAGGTTAGCGCAACGCCTACCCGTTCGTATCGCTTTTGATCAAATCCCTGACGAAATATTACTAGCCTCCGGGTTAACTGCGAGCGTGGAAGTCATCCCCGAAAATTACACGCCATCAAGTTTCCAAAAAACATTGAGGCGCTGGCTTGAGGCTTGGTTATGACTTCAAGAGCTTTTCAAAGCAAACAACCTAAAAGAGCGATTATGCGTAGTTGCAAAACTATCGCATTCATTGCTCTTGCTGGTTTGTTAAATGCGTGCTCAATCCAGCAAGCCAATATTAAACCCGCTGAGGCGCCAGCTTCATGGGTTGACGCGCAATCCATTGAGGTTGTCAGTGACCCAAACATTGTCTTGCAGAGATGGTGGGAGTCTTTCGAAGACCCAACGCTTAACCAGCTGATCGCGCAAGCATCGACTAACAATTACGATATCAAAGTTGCTACGCAGCGCTTAGTTCAATCTCGCGCCATGCGCGATTACAACAAAGGGGCGTTACTCCCCCAAATCACGGCTTCGCCTCAGATCAATCGCCAACAAACGGGCTATAACTGGACTGAGGCGATGGGCTTGTTCAATACGCTTAGCGTTGGTTTCGATGCGACGTGGGAAGCAGATATCTTTGGTGGGCTCAGACTGACCGTGCAAGCGTCCGAAAACGAAATGCTGTCTTCTTTAGAGTCACGTCGCGACACAATGGTGAGTCTGCTGGCTGAGGTCGCCACGAACTATGCAACCGTGCGTGGCGCTCAAGTACGTGCGGCAATTGCCAAAGAGAATATCTCTGTCAACAAAGAGACGCTGCGCCTGACTAAAGTCCAATTTGATCGCGGATTAATCAGCGATATCAATCTGGCAAAGTCACAGGCTCAATATGAAGCGGCTCAGGCTAATCTGCAGCCTCTACTTGCAACAATAGATTCGTCGACCAATTCGCTGGCACTGTTGTTAGGCACCTATCCTGCAGAAATCAAACCGCTACTGGAAAAGCAAACCCCAGCGTTGAATACACCCAGGCGTTTACCACTTATGTTGCCCTCAGAAGTCATGCGCAACCGTCCCGACATCAGACAAGCAGAGCGAAAACTGGCGGCTTCGCTAGACAGAGTGGGTATTGCACATACCAATTACTACCCGAGTTTCCAGATCCCACTGAGTGTAGGTTACGAAACAACCCCCTTCGGTTTGATATTTAATCCAGCCAGTTTGATTTGGAGTTTTGGTTTAAATGTTTCTCAGTCGATTTTTCAGGGCGGAAGATTAGATGCCCAGTTGAGCAACGCAGAGGCCAACGCCGAAGCTAGCCGACTTTTGTACGAAAAGTCTTTCCGTTCGGCTGTCAGCGAAGTTGAAACCGCGATGAGCGGGTTTAAAACTCAAAGAAACCAGGTTGTATCGCTAACCGGTCGAGTGAATGATTTTGGTGTAATTGTTAACCGCTCACAAGAGCTTTATAACCGTGGTCTGAAAGACTACATTGCCGTTTTGTCTAGCCAAAGTGATTTATACAATGCTCAGAATGCACTCGAGCAAACTCGGCTATCGGAAGTAAATTATTTGATTAGTCTTTACAAAGCCTTGGGTGGAGGATGGCAGTTGCTAGAGCAATCCGAGACTTACGCTTCGGCAGATTAATCAAAGTAAGACCGTATTAATTTTTTTTATGTATTTCATTTCAATATAGCTTGTGTAATGTAAATTCGTTGTAGGTCTACTAATCAACATTTTGAGGGTTATTCAGTGAAAATCTCCGACATTCGCGCCAATGCTTACTCCATGCCGTTTGTAAGTCCCTCGTATCCAATCGGCCCCTACCATTTTGTAAACCGTGAGTTTTTCATCATCACGTATCGCACTGATCTTGAAGCCTTACGTGCGGTGGTTCCTGAGCCACTTACGGTCACGAGTCCTTTAGTCAGTTTCGAATTCATCCGCATGCCTGATTCTTCAGGTTTTGGTAACTACACCGAAAGTGGTCAGGTGATCAGCGTCGTCGATATGGATGGCAAACCTGCCAGCTACACCCATATGATGTATCTGGATGACGAGTCCCCCATCGCTGGAGGCCGTGAGCTCTGGGGATTCCCTAAAAAACTCGCTAATCCAAAGCTTTCCGTTGAGTCTGACACGCTGTTGGGCACGCTGGATTATGGCCCTGTGCGTATTGCAACAGGCACAATGGGTTTTAAATATCAAACTCTCGATATTGAAGCTGAACAGCGCAAGCTCGCAGAAACTCCTTGCTATCTACTCAAAATTATTCCTCATGTCGATGGTAAGCCTCGGATTTGCGAACTTGTCCGTTATTTTTCACAGAACGTAAAGATGCATGGTGCCTGGACAAGTCCAGCAAGGCTTGAATTGTTTAAACATGCGCTGGCTCCCATTGCTGATCTGCCAGTACTCGAAGTCGTTGGTGCTAAACACCTGATTTGTGATTTAACCCTTGGGTTGGGTGAGGTCGCTTTTGATTATCTGAAAGTCTAATTTCTTCATTTTTAATAAGGAATCATCATGTCATTACAAGGTAAAGTCGCACTCGTCACTGGTGCAGCAAGCGGAATCGGTAAAGAATGTGCGATCACGATGGCCAAACAAGGCGCGGCAATCGTGATCGCCGACTTGAATATGGCGGCTGCTGAAGCCGTTGCTCAGGAAATCATCCAGGCAGGCGGACGCGCGATAGCCGTGGTAATGGATGTCGTGAATGAAGAAGCTGTGAACGCGGGCGTGCAGCAAGCGGTCGATAAATTTGGCAGCATTGACGTACTGGTCTCCAATGCGGGCATCCAGATCATTCATCCAATCGAAGAGTTCCCGTTCGATGAGTGGAAAAAACTGTTGTCTATCCATCTGGATGGTGCGTTCCTGACCACTAAAGCCGCAATCAAACACATGTATGCAAGCAAAAAGGGCGGCGCGATCATTTATATGGGCTCAGTGCATTCGCACGAGGCTTCAAAGCTCAAGTCAGCCTACGTCACAGCTAAGCACGGCCTGCTCGGTCTGGCACGTGTGGTCGCAAAAGAAGGCGGCCCTCATGGCGTGCGCGCCAACGTAGTCTGCCCAGGCTTTGTACGCACACCACTGGTCGACAAACAAATCCCTGAGCAAGCTGCAGCCCTGGGAATCAGTGAAGCCGATGTCATTAAAAATGTGATGTTAAAAGAAACAGTCGACGGTGAGTTCACAACCGTTGCTGACATCGCCAACACAGTAGCTTTCCTGGCTGGCTTTGATAACAACTCCATCACAGGACAATCAATCGTGGTCAGTCACGGCTGGTTTATGCAATAAATAATAAAAAGTAAAAAGGGAACGGTACTGTTTAAGTACCGTTCCCTAATATGGCGTCTCTAACTGTATCTAAAGCTGTTTAACCTTTGCGGTGAATATCATGAGTGACAAAATTTTCACCTGGCTTGGGTAGATCAAGGCATGATGGGTTTTCAAGCGTGTTACGCATGTCGGCCAAACCTGCATCCCAGTGTTGACTCATGGTTTCGTGACTGAATTCAAAATCTTTATAGTTGCCTTCGGTAGGCTTATTTTTGTAAATCAAATGAATACAGTTATAGCGGGCACCATATAAAGCCTTGGCCATCTCATCGAATCGAGGATCTTTTTTGCGGACTGAAGCTGGAACCATTTCAATCATATCCCACATTCTCTGACGCATTGTTTGCAATGCTTTGACGCTATTGGTCACGCCACGTGTCTTGCTTGAGTACTGGATATCCTTCATCCGTTCCATGATTTCCATAATATCGGTAGGAACTTTGCCCTCAGCACTCCATAAGTCCACCTGAAATACCAATGTGTCCTTATGCGGTATGCAATTCATAATGTAGTCTAGGGGCGTGTTCGATACGCAACCCCCATCCCAATAAAACTCCCCATCAATTTCCACCGCAGGAAATCCTGGAGGCAACGCGCCTGAGGCAAGAAAGTGCTGCGGTGTCAGTGTGGTTTCTGTGTTGTCAAAATAAACAAAGTTGCCTGTTCGAACATTGGTCGCCCCAACTGAAACACGCATTTCTTTACTATTATTAATACGGTCAAAATCAGCATAACGCTCAAGCGTTCCAATGATCGCATTAGTTTCATAAAAGCTCACTTCTGCAGGCGAGCCCCTGCCTGGCGCGAAAGGCCTGGGTGTAAAAAACCCCTGTTGCCCTTCCATGATGGCACGCATCGCAGCCATCGATCCAAACATTTTTTCTGTTGTTGTTCTGACCGTCTCCATCAGGTCTGACGCACTTGGCCCAAACATATTGAACGCTGAAAACATCGCATTTGCCGCTGTCGAAGGCGGTCTGCAAATAGTTTTCCAAAAGGCACGTAAATTTTCAACACGCGTTTCTGGAGGATTACCTGCAATAATTGCGCAATTTAATGCGCCAATCGAGATGCCGGCTACCCAGTTTGGATGCAAACCGACCTCTCGAAGACCTTCGATCACTCCGGCCTGATATGCGCCTAAAGCGCCGCCGCCCTGCAATACCAAGGCGGTACAGGGATAGTGAGGGATTTTGATCGTTTTGGCCATGATCTTTATATTTAGAAAATAAGTAACAGCTTAATTGAAATACATAACAGAATAAAGACTAATTTTGCTCAAAGGTATGGTCTCTATCACCTGGCCTCATAAAACAGCCGATCGATTAATAGCTTGGGAATAATTAAGCCAAATGCAATAGCCAGGCAAATCATCATCGTCAACATTGCGTCACTGACCGCAGAGCCTAAAATCAATTCGGTACTTTTTCCACCTAGTTTGTAAATCTCGACAAGTTCACTCGACATTCTGAATAAAAAGACGCCCGGCATTAAGGAGACAACCGATGCAAAGGCAACCGCTGCAAAGGGTAATTTCAGTTTATGTGACAAGGGGGTAGCAACAATACCCGCAAAAAAACAGGCTGCGGCAGCACCAATCACTACATCATGGCTCACCGAGATCACACCCCATCTAATTGAATGGGCAACGGCCCCAATCGCGACAGGGATAAACAATACTCGCCACGGCATTGAAAAAAATGTGCCAAATGCAGCAACTGCCAGACTCGCCGCCAGCATGTCAACGACCAATGGCAATGGCTGACCGACGAAATTTGGGGCCAGCGATTGCCCTCCCAACCAAAGCCCTAACAAAAGCCCTAGACATATCATCTGAATAATCAGCACGGCATAGGCAAGTCGGGCTAAACCCAAACCAATTCGGCCCCGTGCCATATCAATGGAGCCATTTATTATGTGCGCACCGGGCACAAGGATCATGCATGGGCAAACTTCGATCAGTTGTAATGTCGAATCAAAATTAAATTTTTGAAAGATCGAACCGACCACCCCGGCTAACAGCGCTGCGGTCAAGGGTTGAGCAAAAAGGCTGTGCGTACAGCGGGCAACCATTTTTCTTGCTGCAGCCCCGATCGCGGCACTGAAAAAAATCGCGACAAGCGTCAGCAGATCTGTCGCTCCGAAAATCAATCCGAGTGCAGCCGCACCTAAACCCGCCATGATGACGAATCTTAGAGTCGAGACTGGAGGTAACTTGTCGATGTCTTTGAGCTTTTTATACGCTTGTTCCAAAGTTAAGGAACCTGAGCAAACATGATCGAGTACAACTGAAGCCTGAGAGACCTTATTCATGTCCACCCCCACAGGGGTAACATCCAAGACCTCTATCAGAGGAGGGATGCGCTCGTTTTCATCGTGGGCATCAGCCAGATCATCCAACGTGATGACGAACTGATTCCACGAAGGGAATACCGATACTGAATAGCCAAGCGACTTTCCTAGTAGCGCAGCATCCTCAATAATACGATACGTAGTTTGCCCGTTTAGGCATAGTATGCGTGTACTAAGACTAATAACTTTCATAGTAAGAGCGTGAGATACGATCATATTCATGCGTCGTCCATTATCCGATTTTCGGGATTCTGCATAAACAATGCGGCTACAAATAGAGCAATTGCAAAACCTGAAACAATCAAGACATTTAGTGCCAAACTATCAGAATAAAAATTGATGGTTCCATAATCAGGTCCAATAAATGGTAGGACACTCGGATAGATCAGCGTATACACATACCCTGCAACGAGTCCGCCTAGATAGCCAAAGATCGCATCTATTTTGCCGTACCCAATGGCCATTTCCAAAGTCCCAGGACAGTAGCCTAAAATCCCGACACCTATTCCAAACAGCAGCCCGCCAATAATGATCCCGATCAAATAGAACGGCTTGACGTTAACAGAGGCAATACCAAAACTATATTCAATAAAAAAAGCCACACTAGATATGGACAAGGCAAACAACAAGATTTGTATCGCCTTAAAGTTTTTTAAAACGCCTACAGCCAAAATCTGATCCGAACTAAATAAGTTAGCTTGATAGGCCAATACAGAAAAAACAATCCCGGCAAAAAATGCCCACGCCATATCAGCCTCGCTTATAAAAATAATTTGTGAATGCCAAATAAGAAAGTCCAACGCACAACGCGAACACAAAACTGCTGACTGCCATTTCCATATTTCCCGACAAAATGTGACCGCTTGCACAACCATCAGCAATACGCGCACCTAAGATCAATATAAAGCCGCCTGCGAATGACCAGAACAGCCTTTTGATACTGGACGGCCCTTTGTACTGCCCCCAGAGTTTGGGAACAAAAGTAATTTTGAATTTTTTAGTCCAGAGCGAAATACAAAGCGAGCCAACAAAGCCACCAAAAATGAACCACATTTCCCAGGAGCCAGGAACATCGATTGATTTGAAGTAAACCGAATTTTGCAAATCAAAAAGTAAAGACGTTATGTAAGGGTAAGAGGTCGAGGCTCCAATCGGTCGGTTAGCAATATAAATACTGGCAATGATTGCATTGAGCAAACCAATTGCTGCGCCAAGTTTAAGTGCGCGTTTAGTCGACAGATTTAACTTCATTGTTTAAATCACCTTTCTTAAGCAATGTTACTGACCTTGGCTGGCGTTCCACTATTGAGCCATTTCTTTTTGATATCTTTCTCAGAGCCTCAAGCTACGATTTTCCGATTCTGAACAGCGAGTGCTCGAACCTAAGAGTAAATAAATTAAGCCTTACTTTACTCTAGTTAAGGCGAAATTTTGACGCACTTTTACATAGAACCCAAGATGCAAAGAGACCGCGTCAGGCAAGAAAATTAAAAGTTATGTATAAACAGTCGTTAGAACTAAAAAAACACTAAAAACTGAGACAAAGGTACTTCTGAAATGAACCTCCTGAAAATTGCAGGCATCATTTGTAGTGTTTTGCTGGCGAGCTGCGTCAGCACTCCGGCAAAACCCCCTTTCAATACGCCTCTCACCACGATCGAACTCATGAACTGGGTCCTCGACCCAGCTGCAGACGGTATCTGGGAGTCGGTTGGCTGGATCAGCGATAGCAATGGGGACAGGGAGATTGCACCGAGTACGCAAGAGCAATGGGACAAAGTACGCAATAGTGCTGCGACACTTATGGAGGCGGCTAACTTGCTCATGCTCGAACCGCGTGCGCGGGACAACAAAGGCTGGATGCAGGCAGCAAATCGACTAAGCAAAACCGCCGAACTCGCCCTGGATGCTGCAAAAGCCAAGGATGTACAACGCGTCTTTGATACAGGTAGCGAAATCGATAATGCCTGCGAAGGCTGTCATATCCAGTATGCTTATCCTGCTCAAAAAGCTGAGGCATGGCCAAGACTGTTTTCTAAAGATAACGCCCCTTTGATACGCAATCTACCTCAGCACGTAAACCTGTGGTCTGCAATCAGGCTAAATGATAAATTCAGTCCCGAAGATTTAAAAATTACCCTTCATTTTTTTAACTAATTTGATACAGATCAGTTCATGACAATCTCGTTGTTGACTGAACAAGGATTATTATGAATAGCAGCACGTTTACAAACATCTTTCTGCGCGCGCTAGCCGCACTCCTGTTTACTTCTCTAGCGCCATTGACGCAGGCTGGAGAGCTAACCATTTATAGCTCGGTCGAAGGGGATAGCCTGAAAGACTTTTCGGCACGCTTTACTAAAGCTTATCCGCAGATCAAAGTCAATTGGGTGAGAGACTCAACTGGTGTGATTCAAGCGCGGGCTATCGCGGAGAAAGACAACCCCAGGCACGATGTTTTTTTTGGGCATGCAGCAACGAATATGCTCACATTCGATGCGATGAATCTGTTTATGCCTTATGCACCAAAAGGTGTTGAGAAACTGGATCCCCGATACCGTGACTCTAAATCACCCCCCACATGGACTGGCTTATGGGGATTTGCTTCTGCTATTTGTTTCAACACAGTCGAAGCAAAAAAGAGAAACATACCTGTTCCAGTTCACTGGTCTGACCTGACAAAGCCCGAATATAAAGGGCAAATCACGATGCCTAACCCCGCATCCTCCGGCACAGGGTTTTTAAATGTCTCAGGATGGCTGCAAATGTGGGGCCCTGAAAAAGCCTGGGCTTTCATGGATCAACTCGATAAAAATATCGCTTCATATTCACATTCCGGTTCTAAGCCTTGTGAGCAGGCCGCCTCAGGAGAATATGTCGTGGGAATTTCTCTTCCCTTGCGCGCAGCTACTCTTAAGTCAATGGGAGCCCCCATTGACATCATCATTCCAGAAGAAGGAATTGGCTGGGAAATGCAAGCTGTCGCCATCATGAAAACAACAAAGAACCCAGAAGATGCAAAGACCTTTGTTGACTGGGCCGTATCTGAGGCTGCGATGGATGCCTATGCAAAACGCGCGGAGGTCGTGGCTTTTCCTGGAAAATCTCAGAGCGCTACAAACCTTCCTCCCGAACTCGCTAGCCGTATGATCAAGAATGATTTTGCTACAGCGGCTCAAAATCTTCCTTTAATTATTGCCGAATGGCGTAAACGTTACGACGTCAAGACAGAAGCTAAAAAATAATATATGTCGGCCCAACCAGCAACCAGCAGCGAGACAAAAATACTCTCAGTCGAGCCCGCCTACCTTCAAGTCTGCAATCTGACAAAAGCGTACGGCATGACGACTGTTTTGAAGGATATTTCCTTCACTATTACCGAGGGTGAATTTGTCTGTTTTCTGGGGCCCTCTGGATGTGGCAAAACCACGCTCCTGATGTGCCTGGCTGGTCTTGAACATCCATCGTCCGGGGACATGATCAAAAAAGGTGAATGCATGAACGATCTGCCTCCATCAAAAAGGGATGTTGGCATCGTTTTCCAGTCCTATGCTTTATTCCCAAATTTGGATGTCCTCAGCAATATTGGGTTTGGCTTAAAAAATCAGAACAAACCAAAAAAGGAAATTCAGGAGATCGTTTATCAACTTGTGGCTTTGCTCTCACTCACAGGCCAGGAAAAAAAATTTCCTAATCAACTTTCTGGTGGTCAACAACAAAGAGTAGCGCTGGCCCGAGCCTTAGCCGTTTCACCCTCCCTACTATTGCTTGATGAGCCCTTGTCTGCTCTGGACGCTCAGGTTAGAACACGGTTACGAGGCGAAATTCGAGATTTGCAAAAACGACTGGGTATTACAACAATAATGGTGACTCACGATCAGGAAGAGGCTCAGACCATTGCTGATAAGATCGTTTTGATGAATCAAGGCAAGATTGAACAGATCGGAACGCCATGGGAAATTTATAACCAACCTCTGACGCCCTTCGTTGCTGACTTTATTGGGGTAAGCAATATTCTTTCCGGATTGACGACTCAGTCTGATCGCATTGAAGTTTCTGGTCTGGATTTACGTTGTTGTAAACATGGCTTTCCAGTTGGTCACGCCATCATGGCGCTCATCCGGCCTGAAGATATTGTTCTAAACACACAATCAGTACAGAGTGCTTCGGATATATCCTTGCGACCAAACAGATTCCAAGCGTCAATATCAAAAATCGAGTATCTCGGTTCGATTATTCGCCTAGAGCTGACGCTAACGCTTACGGATCAGACGGTCTTAAAGGTAGATGTTTCAAAGCGCGCATTCAAATCAGAGCAGCTGACAATAGGCAAGCAGATCGAGCTCAGTATTCCTACTGAAAATATCCAATTGTTCGCGCAATGAATCAACTTTTTTTACGATTAAATTCTTTGGCTGTACCTCCCAAAGAGAAAAGCGACCGACTTCTCAGTCTGATGCTGTTTGTGTATGGACTGGCTGCGGTATTAACGATTTTTCTGCCCGTCCTATTACTGATCCAAAGAAGCCTGCACAATACGAAGGGGGTTTTTGTTGGCCTGGAAAATTACGCTAACTATTTCAGTTCACAAACCCTGTTTTCATCGTTTTATAACAGCATCTTTGTGGCGGGGATGACAAGCCTCATTGTGATTCCACTCGCGTTTTTGTATGCATATGGTTTGACTAGAACTCACATGCGATACAAAACATTTTTCAGATCTATTGCGTTTATTCCATTACTGATTCCCGGCATCCTAAAAGCAATCGCACTGATATATCTGTTTGGCAATCAGGGCATATTTAAAGACTATTTATTCGGACATTCCATCTACGGATCACTGGGCATGATTACCGCATCGGTAGTCTGGACCTTCCCACATGCTGCGCTCATTATGCTGACAGCGATGCTGCATGCAGACCAGCGGCTGTACCATGCGGCTGAAATCCTCTTTGCCAGTAAAACGCGTACGTTTCTAACTGTGACCTGGCCGACCTGCCGCTATGGGGTCATCACAGCATTTCTTGTGGTGTTTATTAGTGTCTTCACCGATTTCGGGATCGCCAAAGTAATCGGAGGAGACTTTAATATTCTCGCGACAGACATTTACAAAGAGGTAGTTGGTCTCCAGAATTTTGAAATGGGGGCAGTCATTTCCGTTGTACTTATGATTCCTGCCATCATCGTCTTCGGTTTGGAGCGCATGGTAGCTAACCGACAAAATTCTCAGCTTTCGGCAAAATCGATACCTTATCAGGCGAAACCATCATTCGGACGAGATCTGTTTTACTTTATTTTTTGTACCTTAATATCGCTGTGCATTGTTGGGCTTTTAGGCATGGCTCAATATGCCGCGCTAATCAAGTTCTGGCCCTACAACCTGAGCCTGACACTACAAAATTATGTTTTTCAAATCGAGGGGGTTGGCTGGTCAAACTTTACTAACTCGCTCTTGCTATCCGTGTGGGTTGCAAGTGCAGGCACAGCCATTTCTTTTCTCGGCGCCTACATTGTTGACAAGCCACGCCACTACTCATGGCTTAGAAAAGCGCTACAGATGCTGATGCTATTGCCAATGGCCATACCTGGCTTAGTTTTAGGTTTAGCTTATCTGCTATTTATCAATCAACCGGACAATCCCTTAGGTTTTCTGTATGGCGGCATGTCGATCCTTGTAATCAGCACGATCACTCATCTGTATAGCGTCCCACACCTGACCTCTCTGACCGCACTCAAAGGTCTCGATAAAGAAATTGAATCAGTCGGAAAGTCCTTGAACACCCCGTTCTGGCGACTATTTTCAAGCGTGACCATCCCTGTATGTCTACCAGCTATTTTTGATATCTGGATTTATTTGTTTCTAGGGAGTATGACCACACTTTCAGCCGTTATTTTTCTCTATACGTCTGAGACTATGCTTGCATCGATCGCAGTGATACATATAGATGAGACCGGCCGGGTGGCCTCTGCGGCAGCCATGGCGATGCTCATCGTCTATACATGCCTGATTGTTCGGCTGTTGCACTATGTCGTGACGACAAAAGTCCTGAATAAGTCAGTGAACTGGCGTTAATTGCGAAGCGAACAATTGCGTAGTTGAGGTCCGCAGGCTTGCATGGCATCATGCCGTTCAGGCAAGAACGTAAGATTTTATTTATAACAGTTTTTGGAATTAAAAAAACTAAAACTGAGACACAGGTACTTCTGAGATGAATCTCCTAAACGAAGATTTAAAAATTGCCATTCATTTTTTTAACTAATTTGATAGAGGTCAGATCATGACAATCATCGATGCCCAAGTACACGCCTACGAACGTAACCATCCAGGCCGCCCTTGGGCGAATGTATTGCATGGACCAGAAGAGGTCACGGGCTCTGATATGATCAAAGCCATGGATGCCTGCGGCGTGGATGCCGCCATCCTCGTGTCTGTCTACACCATGTATCACTATGACGAGAGCTATGCGGTAGAAGTATATAAAAAGTACCCGGAACGCTTTCGACTAATCAAACCAGTCGATCCGAATGATCCTGATGTAGAGAAAACCATTTCTGCCTGGGCTGTGACACCGGGTGCGATCGCGATCAGGATTATGCTCAACCGTGGCATCTCAGAGGACGCGGCAGACCCAGGCATTAATCGTGTCTTTGCGGCCGCCGCGCGTTACAACCTGCCACTCAATTTATTATGTTGGGGCAGACTCGCTCAGGTGAAACAACTAGCAATACAAAATCCTGACACGCAAATTGTTGTCGATCATCTGGGCTTACAGCAACCCTATGAGGCGCCACCATTAGAGAACCCTTTTGGCGATCTGGATGCGGTACTGTCTTTAGCGGAATGCCCAAATGTGGCAATTAAAATTACGGGTGCCTGCACGCTCTCCAAACAGTCATATCCATACCCTGACATTTGGACATCTATTAGAAAGATTATGGATGCTTACGGTCTTGAACGCTGTATGTGGGGGACGGACTGGACGCGTGCGATTAAGATTTTGAGTTATCAGCAAGGCGTTGATGCGTTTAGACTCACTGACCAACTCACTGCGCATGAACGAGAGCAG
>CAIPID010000103.1 GCA_903865015.1 uncultured beta proteobacterium
CCGTTGAGCAAAGGTACCCAAAAACTATCGGCCCGCGCCATATCCCAGGCAACGCCGACATAGCGACCTTCGTCGGGCAGGTGCAAATGCCGGATCCAGGAAAGGCATCCCAACCAGAACCCAGTCCCAAGAATAATCCAGGGTAAGGCTCGAGGCTCCTGCGCATAGGTCCACAGACGACAAAGTAATTTTTTCATGAATAAATAAGGATATATCAGGCTAATCTACCCTGATTGTAGGGGGTTCGATGCCAGCAACAGTTGCTGCGCAGCACAATCGCGTTACCTCAAACCCAAAATGCCATTATTCTGTCGGATTAAGACAAAAAAATGCATTTGGAGATATAAAGCCGTGCCCTTGACCCCTGAAGAATTCGCACAAGCCTTGTTTTCACCTCGCGCGATTGCGCTGGTAGGTGCCTCGGGTAATTTACAAAAAAATACTGCACGCCCCATGCGGTTCATGCGCAAGCATGGATTCACCGGCAAGATTTACCCCATCAACCGCACTCAAACAGAAATCATGGGTGAGCCTGCCTATGCAGATCTGGCTGATCTGCCCGGCCCGATCGACCACGCTTTTGTCATGGTTGCCAGCGAACTCGTCATTCCCCTGCTTGAACCCATGGCCCGCGCAGGGGCGAAGGTTGTGACCATTTATTCGGATGGTTTTGGTGAAACGGGCCCAGAAGGGATGGCGGTACAAAACACGCTCATCGCACGCGCCAAAGAGCTGGGCTTACGCATTATCGGTCCCAACAGTATCGGTGTCGCTGACCTGCAAAGCGGCATGATCATTTCGGTTAATGCCGCTTTTGAAGCCGAGACATTGATCGCTGGGGAGCTCAGCCTTGTCTCGCAGAGCGGCTCGATGATGGGATCACTCATCGCACGGGCCAATGCACGTGGTTTTGGCTTTGCCAAATCAGTCTCTGTCGGTAACGAAGCCGACGTGACAGTTGGAGAGGTGATTGATGCGCTCGTAGACGATCCTCAGACCAAAGTCATCCTGCTTTTTTTAGAAACAATCCGCGACTGCGCACAGCTCGGTCAGGCTCTTGAGCGTGCAAGGGCTAAAAACAAACCCGTCATCGCCTATAAAATCGGACGCTCTGAGCAAGGCGATGCTCTGGCGCAATCCCATACAGGCGCTCTGGCCGGTAATGATGTAGCGGTCGATGCTTTTCTGCGGGCGCATGGCGTGATGCGCGTACGCAATCTGGAAACTCTTTTCGAGCTTGCTCCACTCGCACAAAAATATTTGGGTAAAACACCTCCACACCCCACTCCCGCCCGCGTTGCAGTGATCACGACAACAGGTGGAGGAGCCGCAACGGTGGTTGATAATCTTGGGCTTTTAGGCATGGTGGCTGTTGCCCCCCCGGCGGCGTTTATTGCGCATATGGCCGCGCGTGGAATGAATATCCGCCCGACATCCATTATCGATCTCACTCTTGCGGCCACCAGCGTTCAATATAAAGATCTGCTCGAGCAACTGATGCACGCAGACTGGTGCGATGCGATTCTCAGTGTCGTCGGATCCTCTGCCCAGTTTCACCCGGAGCTCGCGGTCAAACCATTGGTTGAGTCCAACAGGCTCGATACAAAACCTCTGACCGTATTTCTGGCACCTGAGGCAACGACTTCTCTGGACTTGCTTAAAAAAGCTGGCATCGCAGCATTTAGAACACCAGAGTCTTGTGCGGATGCATTAGCGGTATTTTTTGAAAATCGCGATGCCGCCCCTATCCCGCTCAAACCGATCGTCTGGCCTAAAGATCTTCCTCAGAAGGGACTGCTGACTGAACATGAGGCAAGCGCAGCCTTTGCAAAACTCGGCGTGCCTGCATCGCCCTCTCAACTGGTACCGATTGACCAGCTAACACACCAGATCTCA
>CAIPID010000104.1 GCA_903865015.1 uncultured beta proteobacterium
CGTCGAGCAGTGTGCTGACTCGATGCCGACTGGAACGCGTTTTTGCATAGTGTTGCTACCTTTTCGCTACCTGAATTTCCGTCTTTAACTTGCCAAGACTTGCCGAGATTCAAATTTGGTCATGACTTGATACAGGTCAAGCCATACCATTTTTAAATAAACTCTTAGCTATATATTACTGTCAATATATGACATGGCAGAGCCTAGGGGTACTGTAGTGCTAGTTTTGTTCATTTATCTTGTATCTAGTGCTTTTCTGACAAAAAGCTGAACAAATTTACGTTTTTCCTATTGAAAAAACCACTTTTGGCCGTATGTAGTATCCATTCGATACAGGCCTCGGCCGACACTATAGGAACACCATCATGCGTTTTGACAAACTGACGACCAAGTTTCAGCAAGCGATTGCAGACGCGCAAAGTCTGGCTGCGCGTAATGACAATCAGTACATAGAGCCCATTCATGTCCTGTCCGCTTTGTTAGCAGACAGCGAGAGTGGCGCAGGCAGCCTGCTTGCGCGCGCCGGCGTTGCCGTGAATCGCCTCCAAACGACCCTTGACACTGCCCTGAGAGGTCTGCCGCAGGTCAAAGGCACAGACGACAATATCCAGGTCAGCCGTGACCTGCAAGGTGTTTTCACACGTACCGAAAAAGAAGCTACTAAACGTGGCGATACCTTTATTCCGAGCGAGCTTTTCCTGTTAGCCCTGGCTGACGATAAAGGCGAAGCAGGTCGCGCACTCAAAGAAGCAGGCTTGCAGCGCCAGGCGCTCGAGTCCGCGATTGATGCTGTACGTGGCGGCTCTTCCGTTAACGACCAGGAGGGCGAATCCAACCGCGAAGCCCTCAAAAAATACACCATGGATCTGACCGAGCGCGCCCGTCAGGGCAAGCTCGACCCTGTGATCGGTCGCGATGACGAGATCCGTCGTGCGATCCAGATTTTGCAGCGTCGGACCAAAAACAATCCGGTGCTCATTGGTGAGCCTGGCGTGGGTAAAACCGCTATTGTCGAGGGCTTGGCCCAGCGTATTGTCAATGACGAGGTGCCAGAGTCACTACGCGGCAAAAAAGTCTTGTCACTCGATATGGCGAGCTTGCTCGCAGGCGCGAAATTCCGCGGTGAATTTGAGGAGCGCCTCAAATCCGTGCTCAAAGAGCTCGCCATGGAGGAAGGCAAAGTCATTGTATTCATCGACGAAATTCACACCATGGTGGGTGCCGGTAAAGCCGAGGGGGCGATGGACGCAGGCAACATGCTCAAGCCAGCGCTTGCGCGTGGCGAGTTGCATTGTATCGGTGCAACCACCTTGGACGAGTATCGCAAGTACATCGAAAAAGACGCCGCACTCGAGCGCCGTTTCCAGAAAGTGCTCGTCAATGAGCCGGATGTCGAGTCGACCATTGCGATCCTGCGCGGTTTGCAGGAGCGTTATGAATTGCACCACGGCGTTGATATTACCGACCCTGCGATTGTCGCGGCCGCTGAGTTGTCACACCGTTATATCACCGATCGTTTCTTGCCTGACAAGGCAATCGACCTGATCGATGAGGCTGCCGCCCGTATTCGTATGGAGATCGACTCCAAGCCAGAGGTGATGGACAAGCTCGACCGTCGCATCATCCAGCTCAAGATCGAACGTGAAGCCATGAAAAGGGAAACCGATGATGGCTCCAAGCGTCGCTTGCAGATTATCGAAGAAGAGCTCGAAAAACTGCAGCGAGAGTACAACGATTTTGAGGTCATCTGGAAAAGCGAAAAAGCTGCTGTCCAAGGCACACAATCGATCAAAGAAGAGATCGAGCATGCGCGTGGCGAAATGGCCGAACTGCAGCGCAAAGGTCAATTCGATAAGCTCGCCGAGATTCAGTACAGCACATTGCCTCAGCTCGAAGCACGCCTGAAAGCGGCTGAAAGCCAGGGCGATCAGCCCACTGAAAAACCACGTCTTTTGCGCACGCAAGTCGGTGCCGAGGAAATCGCTGAAGTCGTCTCGCGTGCGACCGGTATCCCCGTATCAAAAATGATGCAGGGCGAGCGCGACAAGCTGCTCAAGATGGAAGAGCGTCTGCATCAGCGCCTGATTGGTCAGGACGAGGCCGTCGGTCTGGTCGCTGATGCGATCCGTCGCTCACGTGCAGGGTTGTCTGATCCGTCAAAGCCTTACGGTTCATTCTTGTTCTTAGGACCAACTGGTGTGGGTAAGACTGAGCTCACCAAAGCACTGGCTGATTTCCTGTTTGATTCGGATGAACATCTGATCCGTATCGACATGAGCGAGTTTATGGAAAAGCATTCTGTGGCACGCTTGATCGGTGCGCCTCCAGGCTATGTTGGGTACGAGGAGGGCGGTTATCTGACCGAAGCTGTCCGTCGCAAACCCTATAGCGTGGTGCTGCTCGACGAGGTGGAGAAAGCCCATCCCGATGTCTTTAATGTGTTGCTGCAAGTGCTCGATGACGGTCGTTTGACCGATGGTCAGGGTCGTACGGTCGATTTCCGTAATACCGTGATTGTGATGACCTCGAACCTCGGCTCGCAACATATTCAAGCCATGGTTGGTAAGCCATACGACGCGATTAAAGAAGTCGTTTGGGACGAACTGAAAACGCATTTCCGTCCTGAGTTCCTCAATCGTATTGATGAG
>CAIPID010000105.1 GCA_903865015.1 uncultured beta proteobacterium
CCCGCAATCACGATGGCACCACCAATCACCATGGAAAGCAGAATAGGTTCTGATAAAACTAGATAGCCAAGCAGAACGCCAAATACAGGAACCAGGTTGGTAAACGCCACGGTGCGCGCTGGGCCAATTGTTTTGACGCCTTCGCTGTACCAGATAAAGGCGAGTGCCGAACCAAAACTACCCAGATAGAAAATGGCGCCGGCATTTTTCCAGCTCAGCATATCCGTGGTGAGCAGGGGTAATTCAAAGGCTGCACCAATCAGCAGAAACACAGCACCAAACAGCGTCGCATAAGTGGTCGCTGCAATAGGTGACAGGCCTTTGAGCGCGAAGCGGCTGATCAAGGTGTAGGCCACCCAACTGACAATCGCTGTCATCATGAAAAACTCGCCCCAGCCAAATGCGCTGATGATGCTTTGCGTCGCGTGCAGGATATCGCCTTTGGTCACAATCGTGATGACGCCGATAAAGGCGAGAATCAAGCCGCCCCAGCGATGCCAGCCGAGTCGTTCCTTCATGATGAGGGTGACTGAAATTCCCGTTAAAATGGGACTCATTGCTACAAGTAGCGCGGTCTTTCCAGCAGGCATACGCTCAAGCGCTGCCAGAAAAAAAATGTTGTAGATGCTGATCCCGGTCAGACCTAAGGCCAGCGTGGAGAAAAATTGATTGCGTGTGAGTTTAGGTAATCCACCTTCAACTCGGTAGGCCACGATCAGCAGGATCACGGCAGCAACGATGAATCGACCTGTCGCAATGGTCATGTGTGGCAAGCTTTGAGCGGTCATTCTGCCTGCAATGAATGTGCCACCCCAAAACAGCGCGCAAAGGATGAGCTTGATATAAGCCCAACGGGACTGCTTGTTGACGACAGCTCCCAATGCTAGCTCACGACGTTGATGGGTTGTTCTTGCTCAAACGCATTCAAGTTTGCGATGATGCCTTGCATCAGTCGATTGACTCCGTCTTCGTTAGCCCAGGTGATGTGCGGCGTAATGATCAGGTTAGAGTGCTGCAGCGCCAGCAAAGCCGGTTCGTTGACAGGAGGCTCGATCGACAGGACATCCAGTGCTGCGCCACCCAGGTGACCACTTTCCAGTGCATCAAGCACGGCTTGTTCATTGATCAACGGACCACGCGCGGTGTTAATCAACATCGCGCCTGGTTTCATGCGTGCGATTTCTGCGTGTCCAATCATGCCGCGTGTGGCTTCAGTGAGCGGGCAGTGCAGGGTGATGATGTCGCTTTGAGCAAGCAAGGTTTCAAAGCGAACATAGCCTGGTCTGATTTCATGACGGTTGCGGTGTTCGCCAAACAGCACGTTCATACCCAGTGCTTGCGCAAGTGTTGCGACCTCGTTGCCGATCGCACCACGACCAAAAATCCCCAGTGTCGCACCGCGTACATTGAGCAGGGGCGAACCGTGTACACAGAAGTGAGGTGATGCAGACCATGCTTTGCGCGCGGTACTTTGGTAGTAGGGTAATGCGCGGCGCAAAGAGAATATAAAACCAATCACGCCTTCGGCCACACTTTGACGTGAGTAGCCGGGTACGTTGGAGACAATCACGCCGTGTTCGCGACAGGCTTGCAAGTCGACGCAGTCGTAACCCGTTGCTGCAACGCAGACAAACTTTAATTTTGGTAGCTTTTGCAGAATCTGGGCGGTTAGTTTGACCTTGTTCGTGATGCAAATATCAGCATTGGTGAGTGCTTTGATCACTTGCTCCGGATCTGGCTCGGTGGCAGGGCGATTGGTCCACTTTTCTGCCCATTGCGGCTGGGGCAAGGGTTCAGGTATGGTGTCGCTGTCAAGGAATACGATCTGCATAGTTACGCTCTGATCCAAATAGTTACCGTGGGCTAGGGATTACACCTATATTGCACTGTTCAGCATTAAATCACGATGTTGTGCTTTGAACGAGTTAATCTGAGTTCTTCAGGCATAAATTGATGCGTTTAAACAGCCAGACCATGGATAGAACGCTTAGCCTGAATGTCTTAAATTAAAAGAATGGAGACTGTTTTGTCTGAATCCTTACAGCCTGTTTTGAACTTGGTCCCTGAGGTCATTGCTTCGAAGGCCTATTCCCGAGGTAGTGAGGCTCAAGCAGTGCTGCTTGATGACGTTGCAACCACCATCGCAGACCCAGACACAATGCTGTGGCTAGGTTTGAAAGATCCCGATCTCCCTATGCTGGAGTTAGTGGGTAAGCAGCTTGAATTGACCGAGGAGGTGATTGGCGATTTACATGCACGGCACCGTTTGCCCAAGGTCATGGATTATGACGAAGTCGTGTTGATTGTTGCGATGACCGTTGAGGTTCGTGCAACGGATGGCATGCCGAGTTTTGGTGAAACACAAATATTAATTGGCCCCAATTTTTTATTAACGACACGACGTGGCGCGGTGTCTTCACATACTGAATTACGTAAACGGCTTGAGAAACTGCCTGGACGTATCTCGCGTGGGCCAGATTACATTGCAACAGAATTACTCGATCTCATGATCGATCGCTATAACGTGGCCTACGATCAGTTTGAAAAAACAGTAGAAAGTGTCGAACAATCCTTACTGCTGCGCGGTATTGAGGGACTAAAGGTTAAGAAACTCTATCAAATCCGTCGTGACTTTCAGCGTATGCACACCATGATCGCACCCTTGGAGGAAGTCTGCAGGCGCTTGTCCCATATTGAAATGCTGCCGATCAGTGCAGTGGAGCGGCAGCATTTTGGAGACTTGTCTGATCGCGTAGGACGGGTGGATCGCTTATTGGATAATCTGGGCAATGGATTAGCGTTTGCTTTTGAGGCGGGGATGCTGATCGAGCAATCCAAACAGACCGATACCACGAGGCGCTTAGCTGCCTGGGCCGCCATTTTGGCGGTACCAACGGCGATTGCGGGTATATATGGAATGAACTTTGACAACATACCTGAACTCAAATGGAAATACGGATTTCTGATGTCGGTGGTTTTGATGGGAACCATATGCAGTTTTATGTATTACAAATTCCGTCAGGCGAAATGGTTATAGCCGGATATATTTATGTTAATTTTTAATTAAATCAATGGATTGTTGGAGCTGATGAAAAAGAGATTGCTGGCTTTACTTATCGTTGCCGGAGTTGCTGGTTTCACCGGGCTTGGTTTCGGTGCCGGCTCTCAAGGTTCTGCTTCTGCCTCTGGGAGTTACACCCTGACAGGACGAATTGTTCAGGTGTCGGACGGAGATACCATTAATATTCTGGTCGATCGTCAAACCCATCGCGTGCGGCTGGCGAGCATCGATGCCCCAGAAACCGGACATGGTAGCGCGCGCCCTGGCCAGCCTTTTGGTGAGGCTTCACGCAAGAGCCTGGCCGAGCACGTCGCAGGTAAAACGCTGACGTTGATTTGTTACGAAAAAGATCACTATGGCCGCGATGTATGCGACATCCCTGTCGAGGGCACCACCGCTAATCGAATGCAAGTCCAAAGCGGGATGGCGTGGGCTAATCAGCAGGGTGGCGGTAAATATTTGCGTGACCGCAGTCTGCCCGCACTTGAAAAACAGGCAAAGTCTGCACGAGCGGGACTTTGGGCTGAACCAAAACCAGTTGCGCCATGGGTGTGGCGTCAAATTTGCTGGCAAAAACATCAATGCAATTAAATTACTTGAGTGCGAAAAAAAGGGTGGTGCGCCCATTGTCTCGGTTGGTAGGCGTGGCAGTGTTCCTGTTAACTCTCTGCTCCCTATCGGGGTGTGGCCCCGAGTCGGGTGATACACCGATTAATAGTCCCTACGTACATGGTGCCGAGAGAGACAATACTCTGTATACGGCGTTTGCACAGCACTCACCTAAATTCCTCGATCCGGCGCGCTCCTACTCTACCGATGAGACGCCATATACCTACAACATCTATGAGCCGCTCTATGGCTATCACTACC
>CAIPID010000106.1 GCA_903865015.1 uncultured beta proteobacterium
CCATGACCACCAGTTTCCCCACAGTCCTGCGCGATCTGATCCCCGTTGGACGTATGGGGCAGGCCGATGAGATTGCCTCTGCGGTGTTGTTCCTGGCCGCCCCAGGTTCAGGCTTTACAACCGGTGAGATTCTGGATGTGAATGGCGGGCTGTGGTCGGACTGAGATATTAATCCGACAACTCAACCTTGGCTTGTTTCATCACCTCGCCATAGTGCTTGTATTCATTGTCGATAAACGTCTGAAACTTTGCGGGTGATTCCATCGTTTGCGGCACGATCGCGGCTTTCTTGAGCTTGTCCTGCACATCGGGGCGCGCGACGACTTTGACAATGGCATCGTTGATCTTATTGATCACATTTGCAGGCGTGTGTGCCGGCGCAAAGACGCCGACCCAGTTCACCGCAGTGAAATTCGGCAGATCTTCTTTTGCAGTGGGTGTGTTCGGCAAGAAATCAATTCGATTCTCAGTCGTTACGGCCAGTACATTCAGACGCCCGTCCTGGGACATCGGCAAGATGGGGGATAAGTCCATCACCACGCCATCGACGTGACCTGCAATCGTGTCGGTGACAGCAGGGCCACCGCCTTTGTAGGGCACGTGAACCAGCTTGCCGTTTGAGGCTGTGGTGAGCATTTCGATTGTGAGATGACTCAACGAGCCTGTACCTGATGAGGAAAGCGTGATCTGGCGGGTTTTGGACAACGCAAATAAATCACCCAGCGTTTTGACACCAGGCAGGCTGTTATTAATCGCAATCGCTTGTGGTGACAAACCCACCATATTGACTGCGATCAGATCGGTCGGTGTATGAAAAGGTGGTTTGATCTTGGTCTGCGGTGAGACAACGATCGGGCTCAAACTGGAGAGCAGGAGCGTGTGTCCGTCTGGGGCAGACTTCACAACGTAGGAGCCAGAAATCATGCCGGCTGCACCGGTTTTATTTTCTACGACAACCGTTGTGCCAAGTAGTTCGCCCATGTAAGGTGCAATGATGCGTGCGGCAATATCGTTTGAGCCGCCCGGTGCAAAACCAACCACCATAGTGATAGGCTTGCCAGAGAAGTCCTGCGCGTGTGCGGCAGTATGTAATAGCGTTGAGCTGCTGAGCGCGAATGCAATGAGTGAAAAACCGAGTCGCGCGAGGCGACCCTGAGTAGGTGTAGTCATGTGTTGTCTCCGTTAGTCGCGATTTCTAAAACCGATTTTGATCACCGATCTTTTTCGCGTATCTGTTTGACACAGTCTAGCGGAAAACCGCCCTAAAGAGGGCGGTTATATGAGATTACAAAACGTAGCGCGCAAGATCCTGACTGCCGGCGGCTTCGGCTAGCTTATCGTTCACATACGCCGTATCGATTTGTATGGTCTGACCGCTACTAGCCGTCGCATCAAAAGAAAGATCCTCAAGCAGTTTTTCCATGACCGTATACAGACGTCGCGCACCGATATTTTCGGTACGCTCGTTGACCTCAAACGCAAGCTCGGCCAGACGCGCAATACCGTCCTCGGTAAAAGCAAGCTGAACGTCCTCTGTTGCCAGCAGTGCAGAGTATTGTTTGGTCAGTGAGGCATCGGTATCGCACAGGATGCGGACAAAGTCTGCGGCCGTCAGCGAATCAAGTTCAACACGAATTGGAAAACGACCCTGTAATTCTGGAATCAGATCCGAGGGGCGCGACAAATGAAAAGCACCTGAGGCGATAAACAGAATGTGATCGGTGCGAATCATGCCGTATTTAGTCGTGACGGTCGTGCCCTCGACCAGCGGCAACAGGTCACGCTGCACGCCTTGACGTGAAACGTCCGCACCACCTGATTCGCTGCGTGTGGCGATCTTGTCGATTTCGTCGAGAAACACGATGCCGTGTTGTTCAACATTGGTGATGGCGATTGTACGTAGTTCTTCTTCGTTGACGCGGTTGCCTGCTTCTTCGTCGACGATCATTTTGAAAGCCTCTTTAACCGTCATCTTGCGCGTTTTCTTTTTTTCTTTCGCAAGCCCGGCGAACATGCCCTTGAGTTGCTCGGTCATGTCTTCCATGCCGGGCGGGCCCATGATGTCCATTTGAGGTGTGGCTTGTGCGACTTCGATTTCAATTTCTGTCGCGTCGAGCTGGCCTTCGCGCAGTCGTTTGCGAAAGGTCTGGCGGGCTGCGTTTTCTTCGCGGATTGGTGAGCCGTCTGCGGCGCGGGGTGGGGCGACCAGAACATCGAGGATGCGGTCTTCGGCGGCATCCTCGGCCTGGGCCCGCACGCGCTTCATTTGTTCCTGGCGGGTTTGTTTGATCGAGATTTCAGCGAGGTCACGAATGATGGTGTCGACATCGCGGCCAACATAACCAACCTCGGTGAATTTGGTGGCTTCGATCTTGATGAACGGCGCATTGGCGAGCTTAGCCAGGCGACGTGCGATTTCGGTTTTACCCACACCCGTGGGGCCGATCATCAGAATGTTTTTTGGATGAATCTCTGTGCGCAGTGGCTCGGCAACTTGCTGACGGCGCCAGCGATTGCGTAAGGCTACAGCGACGGATCGCTTGGCCCGTTGTTGACCAACGATGTGCTTATCAAGCTCGGAGACGATCTCCGAAGGGGTCATGGATGAGGCTGACATATGGGGGTGACTTTTTAAGAAGTTGCTGCTTTAGCTTAATGTTTCAATCAGGTGGGACTGGTTGGTATAGATGCACAGATCGCCTGCGATTTCGAGCGACTGTTTGACGATCACCTCGGGCGACAAGTCGGTGTTGCGCAAAAGCGCGAGTGCCGCAGACTGCGCATAGGCCCCGCCTGAACCAATCGCAGCCACGCCATTTTCGGGCTCAAGCACGTCACCATTGCCGGTCAGTACCAGTGTGTGCTCGCGATCGGCGACGATCAGCATCGCTTCGAGTCGTCGCAGAACGCGATCGGTACGCCAGTCCCGCGTCAGCTCGACAGCGGCACGCATCAGGTGTCCCTGGTGCTTTTCCAGTTTGCCTTCAAAGCGTTCCTGTAAGGTGAACGCGTCTGCCGTTGCACCGGCAAATCCTGCCAGAATTTTGTCGTGATACAGCCTGCGGATTTTCCGGGCTGTGCCTTTGATGATGATATTGCCGAGTGTGACCTGACCATCACCGCCGACCGCTACTTGGTTGCCGCGTCTAACGCTAATGATGGTGGTGCCGTGAAATTGTTCCATATCTACTCTTTAAAACGAGTCTTTAAATTAAAAGGGCACCCTGGTTGCAATGTGATTGCAATGCGGTGTGCCCTTGGGAGATCAGCGCATGTTGCACATTCTGGTTCGGTACGCAACGCTGCTCATGGCAGGGGTACATACCGACTTGAAGGCCTCATACGGTGTCGATCAGTCTCCGAACATCTTTTGACGCATCTCGCGGCGCTCTTGCGCTTCGAGTGAGAGAGTAGCGGTTGGACGTGCGAGCAAACGGCGCAGGCCAATCGGCTCGCCTGTTTCTTCGCACCAGCCATAGTCGCCACCATCGATGCGTACGATCGATTGCTGTACTTTTTTCAGCAGTTTGCGCTCGCGGTCACGGGTTCGCAACTCGAGCGCATGCTCTTCTTCGATCGTTGCGCGATCCGCAGGATCCGGTACGAACTGTGTTTCACGCAAGTGCTCTGTGGTCTCGCCCGCATTGCTCAGGATTTCCTGTTCCATCTGACGCAGACGATCACGGAAAAACCCAAGTTGACGCTCGTTCATATAGTCCGACTCTGGCATTTTGAGCAGTTCGGCTTCAGTGGGCAGATTGTTCTCGGACAGATCGCCCGCTACCTCTGTTTTTTTCTTTGCTGCCTTAGTCGCCATGAAAACACTCCAAAAATTTAAATTCTGCGCAACTTGCGCAGAGTGATTACTTGGCTAAACACTGCTCAAGACCTTTGGTAAAGATGTCTTGAGGTAGTTTGCGTCCGATGAAAACCATTTTGGTGGTTTTCTTTTCGTTGGCCAGCCAGGGTTTGCCGGGTTCGGCGCCCATCATCTGATGCACTCCCTGGAAAAGCATCCGACGGTTGATGCCTTTCATGTAGAGAATACCTTTGTAACGCAGTAAATCGGGCCCGTAAACCTGCACCACACCGCCGAGGAATTCCTCCAGGCGCTCTGGATCAAAAGGTTTGTTGGACTTGAACACAAACGCACCGATCTCATCATTATGAGCAGGTTTAGGTGCGTGGTGATGGTGAGTAGGATCTGTACAAGTCGCTGCATCGTGAGCATGTCCATGGTCATGGTCATGACTGTGATCATGGCCGCACGTGGCGTGGTCATGATCGTGACCATGGTCATGGTGGTGATGGGTCGGGTCCGTGCAGGTCGCATGATCGTGATCGTGCGCAGCATCGGGATGCTCATCAGACAGGAATTCTGGATCGATATCCAGAATGGTATTCAGATTAAATCCACTGATGTCGATCAGCTGCTTGAGATCGGTTTCGCCAAAATGCACGGCCTCGATCGAAGCGCGTGGATTCATGTGCACGATACGTCGACGCAGGGCTGCATATTCGGCCTCTGTCACCAGATCTTTTTTCGAGACCAGGATACGGTCAGCAAAACCAACTTGCTTTTGTGCTTCTTCCTGGGTGTCGAGGGTTTCCATGCCGTGCTTGGCATCGACGACCGTGACGACCGCATCAAGCCGATAGTAATCAGCAATGTCGTCGTCCATGAAAAATGTCTGGCATACCGGGCCAGGGTTGGCCATGCCTGTGGTCTCGATAATGACGCGCTCAAAATTCAGCTCGCCAGCCTGACGGCGTGTGCGTAAATCGTTGAGTGTGCGCATCAGGTCGCCACGCACGGTGCAGCAAACGCAGCCGTTGGACAATTCGATGATTTCTTCTTCGTGATCGGTCACGAGCAGATCGTTGTCGATGCTTTCGGGTCCGAATTCGTTTTCAATCACAGCGATGCGCTTGCCGTGATACTCGGTCAGGATGCGCTTGAGCAGCGTAGTTTTACCTGCACCGAGGAAACCGGTGAGGACTGTGACGGGGACCATTTGGTCCGGATTACGAGGGGAATTCATGTGCCAATCAACTTCTGAAACAGGTAAGGGTGCGAGGCACCGGGCCGTTTGCTTATACAGCAAGGCGAACGCCGGATTACAGCACAGCCAACGCCGGGGGGCAAACTTTTTAAGCTGAGGGTTTCCCTTAGAGCGTAACTGAACTGTCAATTAATAGCTTATATGGGGGCGCAAAATCGCATTTCAATAGTTTTTTTTGGTTGTTTTTTTTATTTTTTTAATCGTAACGCATTGTTTTATAAAGACTTTGCTAAATACCATGTGAATTTAAATTGTAATTACTTGTTATTTTGCTAACTTTTACGTCCGGCTCTGGGATGAGCGGAGTCGTAGGCTTTCGCCAGATGCTGGAAGTCGAGCTTGGTATAGAGCTGTGTGGTCGAGATATTCGCATGACCGAGCATCTCTTGCACTGCGCGCAAATCCTGAGCGGATTGCAGCACATGGCTGGCAAAGCTGTGCCGTAATACGTGGGGGTGAACGCTGGTTGGCATGCCGGCTAAGGTGGAGAGCTTGTTGAGTTGCAGCTGAATGACGCGTGGGCTGATCCGGCGTCCCCGCGTACCGATGAATAGGGCTGACTGATCTGAACCAATGGTGTGGGCGTTGACGAGTTGAGGGCGCACAGCTAACCATTGATTGATCGCAGCGATGGCTTGCGCACCGATCGGTACGCTACGGCGTTTGCCACCTTTACCCAATACATGCACCTCGTGATCGGGCAGTGTGATCCAGCTCAAAGACGTGTGCTCTTTAGTCTTGGTGTATTCGATATCTACACTCACGAGTTCACTCAGGCGCAGGCCACTAGAGTAAAAAAGTTCAAAGATGGCACGATCACGTAGTGAAACGGGATCGTTCTGGGCGAGCAGTGCAGGTGCGTCGAGCAAAGCCTTGGTTTGATCGACAGATAGTGCTTTAGGCAACGCACGCGAGGCTTTGGGTGCGCGGACATCGGCAGCAGGGTTAGTGGTCATGCCAGAAAGCGGTGCCCACCATTTATAGAATCCGCGCCAGGCTGCGAGCATGCGCGCCAGACTGCGCGGACCGTGTCCCTGGCTGTGGAGTCTGGCCAGAAAGTGGCGAATGTTACCGTTAACCAGCTGCTCAAGCGCCTTGCCATCCGCGAGTCTGATCAGTTGTTGCAAGTCACGCTGATAGGCAGAGAGCGTGTGCGCCGAGTAGCGGCGATTGCGTTCAAGGTGTGCCAGCCATTGTCTGACTTGATCGGGCAACCCGGTGTTGTCCGGTGAGTGCACTGACAAGTTCGATGGCACGTTCGATGATAAGTCGGCTGGCATGTTTGCGCTGTTTTCTATGCGCCGGAAATTACGCGCTGGTCAGAATGCTGGGCGCTTTGAGCCGGCAAAGTGCGGCGCTGGCAAGTTGGCTGACGGTTTCGAGAAAGGTGGTGCCCATTTCAGGGTTGAAACGTTGCGCATCATCAGAGCCCAGGACTAAGAGCCCAAAAGCTGGTTCATGCGCGGCGACGCGTAGCGGAAGAATCGCCAGCGATGTCGGTTTTGCACTCAGCCAGCTGACTGGTGCAAGCGCTGTGTCGGTGCCGACATAAGGATGGAGCAGGGTGTTGGCATAAGCATGGACAGACTCCTCAACCGGTGCGCCAACACCTTCTGCGGGCAAATCGAGTCCCCAAACCCGCATGGCGACTTCCTGGAGGTTGAAATGCTCAGCCAGGCCGAGTGCGACCTCGCCTGGAAGACGAATGGTAGACGTCTCAGACAACATCCGTGCACACCACTGATTAAGTTTGACGGTGGTGGATTCGTTAAAGGCTGC
>CAIPID010000107.1 GCA_903865015.1 uncultured beta proteobacterium
ACCAGCGCCATGCCAGCGCCCACGTCGAATACAGCCTTGGTAGGCAAAGTGTCGACAAGTTTGAGCGTTTCGAGTTGCATAATCAGCGCGTAGGTGTAAAAGCGACCAAAGGCGCTATTTTGACGGACCGGAACAAATCGCCGCAAGCGGTTTTGTACTAAAAGCGGTTTTATATTACAAGCGGTTTTTGTACGACTAATCCCGGTTAATTATCACTAATTGCCTCAATTATATCGTTTTCCACGACAAGAGGCTCGCCATTTAGCGCACCGGCAATCAAATCACCCGCCAAAGTCGCCCAAGTCAGGCCCCGGGAAGCAAAGCCACACGCCACCCAAACACCAGGGGCATGCAATACCGGTCCTATTGCCGGCAGTCTGCCTGGCAGAACGGCTCGCCAACCTGCCCACCCTCCTAGCGCATCGACGTTGACCCGCCCAGACAGCTCAGGAATATTTAACAACCCTGAAGCACGCTTTAAATTGGCCACAAGCCCTTCCTGTGTCACTAAAACTTCCTGGGCGGCGTGCGCATAGGTACTGCCAATGACGCAATGGCCTTCTTGCTGGGGAAGAACATAACCATCCCCGGCAACAATGCAACGAGGTCCGCCAGCAAGATCTGCGGCAGGAATAAAGGACACCTCGCCGCCCAAGGCGTGCATAGAGGCAAGCCGAGCGCGCTCCTTGAGCAAACCACTTTGCTTTAAAACAGTCTGTGTATGAACCCCCCCAGCTAAAACCACATGCGGCGCGCTTGCCACCACCTTGCCAGATGCATCCAACACTTGCCAGACGCCAGACGTGTTTGCCAGGCGATCGGCTTGCCCATGCAACATATCGATACCTGGAGTCGTGGACAATGCATTTAGCAAACCCTGGGGGTGCACTCTGGCTGCGGTTGGAAAATAAATACCGCCGCGGCCAAGTGACATCCCCGCTAACTCACTGGCTTGTTCTGCAGAAACAAACTGAGCCCACTGGCTGGGGAATTGCAATGCATCGAGTACGGAGCGAAGATCAACAATCCTTCCTTGACCTCGCTGGAGTTGAATCGCCCCGCATCTGAGCAAGACCGACTCAGGTAACGCCCCCCAGCGAGACTGCGCGCGCAAACTGCCTGCCCGCGACAGCCTGGCGCGAATATTGTCATCTTTTGACACCATAGGCGTGAGCGCAGCCGCGGCATGTTGCTGATGCGCCGAGGTGTGCTGACCCCAGTTAGCATCGATCACTGTGACACGCCACCCCCGAATCGCCAGAGATTGAGCCACACCCATCCCGGCAAAGCCCGCGCCCACGACCAATGCGTGCTGCGCACCGAATGCCACGGGCGATTGCAACCATGGATCGTCTGATGTCACGACCGAAGGCTGCGCGCGCGTAATCGGTACAAGTGTGCATACAACAGCATGTTTTGCCGACAACTCAGCACTCTGATCTGACATACATAGTTGGGCGCCGTCGGTGGCCAGCAAACGAGCTTGCGGCAACAACGACGCATGTCTTAAAACAAATCTATCAACGCGTGCACGCAACCTGTTTAATACAACTTCGATGGGTCCAACACCCAGAGTGAGCGTAATGGCTCCTGCTTCGAACTCCATGCGATGCAGGCCAGGTAAATTCAACGGCCAGACTTCGAGCATGGACTCAAGTTGCGGTAAGAGTTGTTCACCGCCAAAGCCCTTAAGGCTTGCGCGCACAGCATTTTGCAGCCCGACGCGATCGGGCAAGCCAGGCAAAAGTCCAATTACATGCAATCGCTTTGGCCTGCTTGTGCTTTTACGCCACGCATCCCACAACGTTAAAAACAATAAGCCGTCTTTAAAATCATCATCAAGGACAGTGAAGCTCTGCACACTAGACCATGATTGACTGAGTGCATCTGCAACGCATGCGTTATTCATGTCGTCTTAACGCTCGTCTAAGCACTTTACCTACATTACTTTTTGGGAGATCATCGCAAAAAACAATCGTCCGAGGACATTTATATCGGGCTAGCTGCAACCTGCACCAGTCTTTAATATCGCGCTCTGTTAATTCAGGAAATTTTTTCACAACGAATAGTTTGACCGCTTCGCCCGAATGCTCATCAGGCATGCCAATGGCCGCACATTCAAGCACGGCCGCATGCTCAGTCACCACGGCTTCGATTTCGCTCGGGTATACATTAAAGCCAGACACCAGAATCACGTCTTTTTTACGGTCTGCGATAAAAACAAAACCTTTCTCATCCATCCAGCCAATATCACCCGTGAGGAAAAAACC
>CAIPID010000108.1 GCA_903865015.1 uncultured beta proteobacterium
CACAGAGCAGCTTGGGTCGATGCGATTGCCGAGGCCATGCCACGGAACTTCATTCGCGAATGCCATTGTTTCGATTTCGTGTGCCATTTTCATTCTCCATTTATCTGGCTTGATTGCCATTGACCTAATTAAACGCCATTCGGACAGAAAAGAAAACAGAAATATTCAAATCTGTCCGAATATTTTTACCACAGACCCTCGACAGCTTCCTCGAAGGTGCAGCCCTGACGGATGATGTCAGCTGCCTTGGTTTCGTCGTAGCTCTTCTCAGCGTCCCAGACGAACCAGACGATTGAGCCGAAGCGTGAATGCAGTGGGGCCACCGCATAGCGGGAGAATTCCCCGAACAGAACCTTAGGGGCAGCCAGCTGGCCACGCTTGGTGGCGTCATTGACGATCTCTTTCGGGAATTCCGAGCGCGAGACCGAGAGCAGAGTGGGTTTATACTTGCGAGCCATGTTGGCCTCCGATTTACCATTTACCGGTCAAATCGACCGTGATTAGATTAAGCACCATTCAGACAGAAAAGAAAACAACTATTTTTGATATCGTGTCAACTATTTTTAACTAGTTGAAAATTAAAAAGGACAATGGGGGAAGTGCACCGAGCCCTCCCCCAAAGCGCCCCCATCCCGAGATCAGATCACGACAATGTTGTCATGGACCAGATCCCAAGCCAAATCGACGCGCCGACCACCTTGCGCGAGGAAGTCTTCATATTTGATGCCCTTGGGGCCAGCCAAGAGCACGATGGCCATTGAGGTGTAACCTTTTGTGCCTTCGCGACGAGGATTGGCAGTGATGCCATCCTTGATCTTGAACACTCGCCCATCAAACATTGAATTGCGACCTTTGCGGCCATTGGAATCAGCCTTGGCTTTTTTGGGAGCCTTGGCAGTCTTCACTTCTGTTTCTTCATTCATGGATTTCTCCTCATCAGTTGGAGCTTTGACTTTGACTGCTTTGGCATGGGCCAGCGCAATCATCATATTGGCTGCCGACCGTTTGTCTTTGCGCAAAGCATCCGGCAGCGAATTGTAATGTTTGAAGTAAATTTCGGCCATCTGCTTCGTCGTCACGACTGACTTCACAATGTCGTCAGCCGAGCATGCAATCAACGTGCCATTGCCTGCACTCTCTGCATGCTTCCGGCTTTTGAACTCAAGCACTTTGCCGGAAGAAAAATTGAAACCAAACGTCCTCATTTCCATCTCCATTTATTGTTCTGCTGCAGACATTTCTTCATCTTCTGTTGCAGCAAGATGCTGCAACAATGTATCCAACTTGATGTGAAGTGTGACTTGTGCCAAGTGTTCGTTCCACTTGTTGATGTCGCCCACTTGAAATACTTTTCCGCGCTTGGCAGGATTCAAGGACGACTTTTCTTCGTAGTCCTTGATCCGCAACATTGCGATGTCATAAAGCGTCTTGCTCATTGGCCCTCCTCGTTGTGACGCAGAAGCACCGACGAGCGCACGCTGGTCGCAACAAGCTGCGCAGCCTTGTCGCCAGCGATCTCGATCACCTTGTCGGTGTCGAATGATTTTGCTGCCAGAGCGAGCTGCTCGGCGCTGAATTCCTTGCGGAGCATTTTGGTATCGATCTTGCGCGTTTCAGCGAGAGAAACCATCACATAGCAGTTGTCGCCATCAATGCGCTCTTTGCCAGTGGCGAGGATTGCTTTGCGGAGGATTTCCTTCTTGGCCTCGAGAGCTTCGAGCTCGGCGTGAACGAGGGCAAACTGATCGGCGAGAGAGATGTTAGCTTGAGCGGTCATTTTCGATCTCCATTTAAGTCTGGTCGAATCGGCCAGTGAATATAGTTAACGCCATTCCGACAGAAAAGAAAACAGAAAAATTGCCCTAATCGTGAATGCTGAGCAATTTTCTTTTGGGTTTGCTTTCCATCGCCTCCAGACGCTCGGCCAGCCGCTCTCGATTGATGGCCATGGCCTTATCATCCGGCTCCCATTCGCCAAATAACTCAACAGGCAGACCATCAGAAATGCCCTTGAGCAAGTCCAGCCGGACCTTCATTTTGCGCCGATTCATCTCCATGGCTAGATCAGCCATTCGGCGCTCGACCCAAGCCAGTCGGGTGTAGAAAAACTTGACATGGCCTGTGCCGAGGGTGTATTCGGGCGGTGCTGCTATCTTGAATAGGTCTTTGCCAGCGAGGACGTTTTTGCGGACGAGCCCG
>CAIPID010000109.1 GCA_903865015.1 uncultured beta proteobacterium
AGCGGACTATGCCCAAGCGCAAGCCGAAACTGCGCGCGCCGAGCAACGCTTAAAAAATATTAATCCGCATGAGCTGAATATTAAAGGTCAGCGCGTGACCCTGGCGAGCCCCATGGATGGCGTTGTCACAGAGCGCAATGCAACGCCAGCGCTAGAAGTCAGTCCAAATATGGCTACACCGCTTTTTGTTGTAACTAATCCAAAGAGCTTATGGTTAATGATTGATCTGCCAGAAACACTGCTCGGGCTCGTAAAGTTGGGCAGTGACGTGGCCTTACTGAGCGATGCTTATCCTGAAGATCGGTTCAGCGCAAAAATAATTCAACTCGGTCAAGTGATTAATCCGAATACCCGTCGTGCCAACGTACTGGCCCGCATCGACAACAGCGCAGGAAAACTGCTTCCGGAGATGTTTGTGCGCGCATCGATCCTGCAAAACAGTGGTCAAGGTGTGCGTGTGCCAAACGAAGGCATCATGATCCGGGGTATTTACTCATACGTATTTGTTGAAACAAGCCCTGGCGAATTCACACTTCGCCCTATCAAACTCCTCAAACGTGGCATTGATTTCAGCTACGTCGGCGAAGGCCTTAAGGGGGATGAAAAGATCGTAACAAAAGGCGCACTCCTGCTCGATGCAGAAATGCTCTCACGCGCTGGCGATAAATAATGATCAATAGAATGATTGTGTTCGCGCTGACACAGCGCATGTTCGTGCTGGTCATGGTGGCCGTACTGATTGGCTTTGGTGGTTTTGCCTTATCAAATTTGCCAATCGAAGCCTTCCCTGATGTGCAGGACGTTCAAGTGCGTGTCATTTCCCAACTCCCGGGCCAGCCGCCTGAGGATATGGAGCGTACGATCACGTTACCGATTGAGCGTGAAGTCGCTGGCATTCCCGGACTGACCAACGTACGATCCGTCACAATGACCGGCCTGTCGATTGTCACACTGACATTTGCAGAAGGTACAGACAATTACTTCGCACGCCAGCAAGCGATGGAAAAATTGTCGACAGTTGTCTTGCCTTCTGGTGTACAACCGCAACTAGCACCGCTATCGACTGCTGTGGGTGAAGTCTATCGCTATCAGATCAAAGCCCCGGGGCTGACCGATACCGAAGTCCGAACGCTTCAAGACTGGACGATCCGTCCAGTCTTGCGCATGACGCCTGGTGTCGCAGATATTGTGAGCTTTGGTGGCGCGATTAAAGAGTTCCATATAGAGATTGATCCACTTGCTTTACGCAAATACCAGATCACGCTCAACCAGCTCAGTCAGGCAGTTAATAGCGGTAATAGCAGCGCTGGCGGTGGATTGATCAAACACGGTGATGCTTCGCTGGTTGTGCGCTCTGCAGGCTTGTTTTCTAGTCTGGATGACATTCGAAAGGTCGTGATTGCCGCACGTCAGGGACAATCCATCACGGTAGGCGATGTCGCAACGGTCACAGAATCCGAGCGTCCTCGCTTTGGTATTGTCGCAGTCGATAAACAGGACAGTATCATCGAAGGCATCGTCTCGATGACAAAGGGTGGCAACCCGTCAAAAATCAACGCTGCGCTCAAAGCGAGGATTGCTGAGCTCGCGCCTAAACTGCCCGCAGGCGTGACGATCGAGCCGATCTATGACCGCACAGAACTCGTTTCACATACAGTGCAAACGGTGGTTCACAACCTGATTGTTGGGGCGCTACTTGTTTTTGCAGTGCTAGTTGTATTTTTATCCAGCTGGATCGCTGCACTCGTTGTTGCAGCAGTTATTCCACTTGCGTTGCTATTCGCATTCATCCTCATGAATGCCCTTGGTGTATCAGCCAATCTGATTTCATTGGGTGCTGTAGATTTTGGCATCATCATCGACAGTGCCGTAGTGATTGTCGAGGCCCTGATGGTCCGTCTGATGGTCAATGCTCCAGTCAATGGCAAAACACATAGCGCGGTTTCAGGACGCATGCATGCGCTGCATCGCACCCTCACCGACATGTCGCGTCCAGTGCTATTTTCAAAGGCTATTATCATTCTGGCTTTTGTTCCTATTTTTACCTTCCAACGTGTCGAAGGAAAAATATTCACACCGGTTGCACTCACCCTCACCTTTGCTCTGATCGGCGCGGTGATCCTGACTTTTACATTATTACCAACCCTGCTTGCCTATGTTGTTCAGTGGCGTCCACTCGTAGAAAAACACAAGCCTTGGCTAGACAATATTCAGGAGCGCTATCGGTCCCTGGTTGTGCTGGCTATTAAACATGCGCGCAAGGCGTTAATCATTTCTTCAATACCTGTCGTGATCGCTTTTGCACTGGCCACACAATTAGGCAGCGAATTCATGCCTAAGCTAGATGAGGGCAACATTTGGCTAAGTATCACATTGCCGACCTCATCTTCTTTAGAAAACACAAAAGAGGTGGAGCGGCTGGTGCGCAGCAAAATTCTTGAATACCCCGAGGTGTCACGCTTTATTTCACACGTCGGCCGTCCCGATGACGGATCAGATCCTAAAGGTCCAAATAACCTGGAGAATCTGGTTGATCTAAAACCGCGTGATGAATGGCGTTTCGACAACAAGGAACAATTAGTCAGTAGCATGTCTAAAGCGTTATCAACAATACCAGGGATTTCTACCAATTTTTCTCAGGTCATTCAAGATAATGTGGAGGAATCGCTTTCAGGCTTTCGTGGTGAAATTGTTGCAAAAGTCAGCGGCCCTAAACTCGAAATCCTCGAAGAAAAAGCGGTTCAGATCGTTTCCGTCATACAAGGAATTCGTGGTGCAACAGACGTAGAAGCCACTAAAATCAGTGGGCAGTCTGAAGTCGTCGTCACGCCTGATCGTGCCCGACTTGCTCGTTACGGCATCACGATTGGAGATGTCAGCACGCTCGTCAATCAAGCGATGTCTGGCGCCTCTGTCACAAGCTTTTATGACGGTGACAAACGGTTTGATGTAGTCGTCCGTATGGATGCCAAGCATCGCAATAGCATCGATGCAATTTCAAATCTGCAACTCGAGCTTCCTGGCACGCAAGTAGGTAATGGCACAGGTACTGTCTCGCTCGGTGATGTCGCCAATATCGAAGTGCGAGAAGGCGCATCGAGGATCTTGCGCGAATCAGGATCACGCATTGTGATCGTGAAGATGAACCTGATCGGACGAGATCAAGGTACCTTTGTCGCTGAAGCTCAAAAAACCGTTGCTCAGGAAGTCAAACTCCCCCCTGGGTATGTGTTGACCTGGGGCGGACAGTTTGAAAACTCTCAGCGCGCAGCAAAACGACTGATGGTCATTATTCCTTTGACAGTTTTGCTGATATTTTCGCTGCTGTTCTGGGCCTTTAAATCGATCAGACTCGCTAGTGTCGTTCTGGGAATGTTGCCGTTCACCCTGATCGGTGGCTTAGCTGCTTTAGGTCTCGCTGGTTTGAACCTTTCAGTATCCGCCGCAGTAGGATTCATTGCTGTTGCTGGGATCTCCGTGCAGAACAGTGTCATCATGGTTGAAGAAGTCATCTTACGCATTCGGGATGGAGAAAGCATCTATAACGCCATTCTCGATGGCGCCGTTTCCAGGTTGCGACCTATCTTGATGACTGCGCTCATGGCTGGTTTAGGGTTGCTACCAGCTGCGCTTTCACAAGGCATTGGTAGCGAAACAAATCGTCCATTCGCATGTGTGATTGTCGGTGGTATTGCAACCGGTACGATTTTTATGCTGTTAATACTCCCCGCAGCACTGCGTTTATTCGGCAATTTTGTTGAGATTGCAGATGGGTCCGATGCAAAATCTGGTGATCAACAGGAGTCCGCATACCATGCTTAAGTACAAAAGCACTGCTGCCGCCGTTTTATGCGCTTTGCTTGTAGGTTGTGCTGTCGGCCCGGATTATGTTCGCCCCACCTTGCCTGATTCAAAGGCCTATTCGCCCGAGGCCATCCCCGCTCAGGCTGACACAGGCTTAAATGCGTCAACAGTGGCTCAGAGATTTAATATTGAAACGGACATCCGTGGCGACTGGTGGACATTGTTTCAATCCAAAGCACTCAATGATTTGATTGAACAATCATTTTTGGCGAATCCGAATATCGAAGCAGCAAAGCGCGCACTCAAAGTCGCACAAGAAGGCGTCTACGCGCAGCAGGGGTTCTTTTTCCCAACTGTCGCAGCCAACTACACACCAACGCGCACAAAAATAGCAGGTAATTTAAGCTCTAGCGCACCTGGCATACAAGGCGATGGCACGTTAATTCAAGGCTATCAGGGCACACCAGCCAACGAAGGTGGTACAGCCCCTTTTAACGGCTCGACACTCTATAACTTTCATACCGCTCAATTGACGGTTGGTTTTGTACCAGACGTATTTGGTGCAAATATGCGTATGGTTGAGACAGCTCAAGCGCAGACGAATGTACAGCAGCTTCAGCTACAAGCCAGTTATGTGACGCTTGCAACGAACATTGTTGCCGCAGCAGTACAGGATGGCTTGCTTCGCAAACAAATCGCTATTACGCAAGAGATGATCGATGCCAATACAGTCTCGGTCGATCTGGCTACCCGCCAACATAAAGCAGGCTTTGCATCATTGCTCGATCTGTCTATGCAGCAAAGCGCGTTAAATCAAGTCAAGCAATTGCTGCCACCTCTGCAGAAGCAATTTGAACAAAACAAAGATTTATTACGTGTTTTAGCTGGTTTGACACAGGATCAAGCGGTGCCTGCCTTTAATCTCGACACGTTCAAGTTGCCTGAAGACTTACCACTGACCTTACCTGCACAACTTGTTGAACAACGACCCGATGTTCGGGTTGCAGAAGAGCAGCTGCGTGCAGCCAATGCTCAAATTGGTGTCGCCCGCGCAGCGCGTTTGCCTCAATTCCTGATCAATGGTTCGATCGGTGGAGCTGCGGCAAACTTTGATCAGATGTTCTGGAGCGGCAGTGGTGCATTCTTTCAGTTGATGCTGGGTATTACGCAACCGATATTTGATGGTGGCACGCTCATGCATCGCGAATATGCGGCGACCGAAGGGCAAAAACAAGCTGCATCGCAATATCGCGCAACAGTACTGACTGCATTTCAAAACGTAGCCGATACCCTGCATGCGATCAATTCGGATGCGCAAGCTTTGAATATAGCCAACGAGTTGACGCGCGCCTCACGCGCGACGTATGACCTCACCGCACGCCAGCACGCAAGTGGTTATTTAGACCGCCTCGCATTGATTAACGCACAACAGACTTATCGCCAGGCATTGCTTAGTCAGTCGCAAGCCCAGGCGAGCCGCCTGGGTGATACCGCCGCGCTCTTTCAAGCGCTAGGCGGTGGTTGGTGGAATCGATCAGGGAGTAATCAGGCCGTTGATGTAGCCGTCAATAAATGACAGTTCATTTGTGACGTCACGGGCTTTACCGTTTGCTTTGAACGTATTGCCCGTGAATTCAAAGCTTGATTTCAAACCTTCTTTTGTGTCGGTAGCCAGCCCCATCATCACAGCCATCATTTTTTGAGCATTATCAACCGCCTTACCCTTTGCCAGTAATTGGCCGGTTGCACGCAAGGATTTAGATGCTGAGAATGTCCTGGTCGAAGCACTATCCGATTTGAGAAATTCAACTTTCACGTCACCATTGATCGACCCAGAATTCACTTGCGCGGAGATCTTTGGTAATGCGATGGTAAAGCCTTGATTGAGTAATTGACGTATTGCTTCTTTTGAACGTGACTGCTCATCAGCCGTCAGAGTTTGAAAATCATCAGAATCACTAGCAATAGTCGATAAGGTATCGATGCTCGACACATCCAACCCTGTCAGGGCGAGATCAATGACAACATCGCGAATTTTTTGACCTGCAGCGGTTAACGCAGCAAGCTTATGTGTGACTTGCAGGTCGATCCGATCTTGACGCTCAGCTATAGTCGTGCGGACGTTTAAGCCCTCGGCTGTTCCTTCTTTTGTGCTGAGCTTATCCACTGCGAAGTCAAAGCTGCCGATACCACGGTTACGATTTGTAAAGTCTGCTTTTGCGCTCGCACCGTCGATATCCAGCGGCATGCCATCCGTGAGCATTGAGATACGCGCTGTTTTCCAGTCAAATGCCAAGGCTTGTCCAGCCCAGGAAAACTGTCCACTGGAGGGGGAAATTTGCAGGCGGTCTCCACCGTCGCGCATCACGAGTTCGGGCATTTTTAATGAGGTTAAGGCGCGACCACCGTAACCCAGATGTCCGTTGCCTTGCAGGGCTAATTCAGAGCCAAAGAGTCGATTGACCTCTACGCCATACTCGCCCGAGGGTTTCATATTCCAGTTAAACCGCATCGATGATGCGGGCAATAATAAATTTGAAATACGATACTCAACCACGACTGAAAATTTTTGAGCGCCTGTTGCCGCATCTGCAGCAAGCGCATTGAATCTGATCTCAAACTTACCTTGCGAATGAAACAGACTTTGTTCATGTTTTAAATTGACGAGTCGTAATTTTTTTTGCTTGGTCGTTTGCTCAACAAGCGTTGAAATCCATTTTTCAGTAGTTCTACCAACATAAATACTGGCGCCTAACCATGCCGCGGACGCGAGTAATGCAGTTGCGACAAGCGTTATTCCAATTTTCTTAATAGACATTGATTAATTCCCAAATTCTTTTGATAGTTCGGCTGCACGTGTGTCGGCAGCACGCATGGCGAGTTTTACGATCTCTGTAAATTGTTGCGTTTTGAAAACATCAAGCGCGGCAGCTGTCGTTCCGCCTTTAGAGGTGACTTTCTCTCGCAGCACATCGGGCGATTCGGTGGACTCTTGCGCGAGTTTGGTCGATCCAGCCAGCGTTGCAAGTGCAAGTTTTTTCGCTTGCTCCGCGCTAAGACCTAATTCAACAGCCCCTTGAATGAGCGATTCGATAAATAGAAAAACATAAGCTGGCCCCGAACCTGAAAGCGCGGTGACGGCATCGATAGATTTGTCAGAATCGACCCAGACAGCCTCGCCCACTGCACTCAGTAAATTGGTGGCGATGTGACGCTCCTCAGTCGAAAGCGACGCAGGCGCTGCCATCCCCGTCACACCGGCGGCAACCAATGCTGGCGTATTAGGCATGCAGCGCACAATATGACTATAGGCTTGACCGGCACTACCTAGCCATGCGGATAACGAGTCAATCGTGATGCCCGCAGCAATACTAATGATCAATGTTTCGGACTTTAGGAAAGGTTTAGTCGCTACGACAACCTCACGCATTTGCTGTGGCTTGACCGCATAGACCCAGACGTCGTGTTGAGTCAGCTGTTGGTCGACCCCTGACGCAACACTGACGCCACGCGCGAGCCACTGCTCACGGAGTGCGTCCGATAGCTCGACAATATGGATTTGCGAGGCTGGACATCCTTGATTCAACCAGCCCGAAACAAGGGCGTTGGCCATATTGCCACCACCAATAACTGCTATGGAAGGAAACTTATTCATTTTTAATTATCCAAAATCAGCGAAATACTGTTTCAACAAAAATACCTGCAAATACAACGCACCCAAACCAGGTGTTGTGAAGAAATGCCTTAAAACATGCCATGCGATCGCGCGTGCGTATCCAGTAGAGATGGACGATGGCTATCAAGCCAGCACAGCCCAAACTCACCCCGTAGGCAAATCCCCAATGAGACAGATAACCTGCCCAGGCGAGTAACGCAATCGTTAAAAAATAAAACAAACCAATAAAAAAAATATCGAACTGGCCAAATGTAATAGCAGATGTTTTCAAACCTAAGCGTATATCGTCCTCACGATCCACCATGGCGTATTCAGTGTCGTAAGCGATCGCCCAGCAGATGTTAGCCAGCAACATCAACCAGGCGGCCAAAGGAATCGTGTTTTGAATCGCAGCAAATCCCATTGGGATTCCGAAACCAAAAGCGATGCCGAGATAGGCTTGAGGAATTGCAAAAAATCTTTTGAACAACGGATAGGTGACGGCCAGTACCGCAGCCACCACAGCAAGTAACTGTGTCAGAGGATTTAGCGTGATGACCAACAACAGGCTCAGCAGCCCAAGCACTACAGCGACCCAGACAGCCTCCTTGGGTTGGATTAACCCTGAAGTCAGCACTCTGGATTCGGTACGTTTTACATGTTTATCCACATCGCGATCGAAATAATCATTCATTGCGCAACCCGCAGAACGCATCAAGACCGTACCCGTTACGAAAATAAAAAGTATATGGAATGACGGCCACCCGTTGCTCGCAGCAAAAACAGCCCAAAGTGTTGGCCAAAGTAGCAGGAGAATACCAATAGGTTTGTCTAGGCGAACCAGTTTTGCATAGAGCGCAAATCTGGTTCTAAGTGGGGTAAACATGAATGACTTTTCCGGTATGCTTAAACGACAGAATGATTGAGCATCGTGACACCTTCCAGACCGCAGGCGTACACGGCGTCTTTCAGTGCCTCAATCGAAGAAATTCTAGGAAAGCTTTTGCGCCACGCAAGCACCACTCTGCGATCCGGGACGGGTTTATGAAAAGGGATATAACGAAGTAACGCGCTATTGCGGTCATGTGATTTAACCGCGGACATAGGCATCACGGTAATCCCGATACCCGCTGCCACCATGTGACGGATGGTTTCTAGAGAGGACCCTTCAAAAGTACGCTGTATCCCTTCGCTTGCAGCGGCGAATCGTGAAAGCTCTGGACAGACCTCAAGCACCTGGTCACGGAAACAGTGGCCGGACCCCAGCAGGAGCATATTCTGCAGTTTCAGGTCCTCAGCAGCAATGGAGACCCGATCTGCCCAGGGGTGATTTGCAGGCGTGACGACTACAAATTGCTCATCATAAAGAGGCTCTGTAATGAGTCCAGTCTCTGGCAGGGGTAAGGCCATGATGGCACAGTCAATCTCCCCTTGGCGAAGTAATTCGATGAGGCGGTGGGTGAAATTTTCTTGCAGGATCAGCGGCATCTGCGGTGTGCGCGCGATTTGCGTTGGGACTAGCTTGGGTAGCAAATAGGGGCCAATGGTATGAATCACCCCCACCCGCAATGGTCCTGCCAGGGGATCATTACCGCGCCGCGCGATTTCTTTGAGATTTGCACTTTCTTCGAGAACTTTTTGCGCTTGAGAAACAAGTTGCTGGCCGACGGCGGTAACACCAACCTCGGTACCGCCCCGCTCAAAAATAGTGACGCCGAGTTCTTCTTCGAGTTTTTTAATTGCGACCGATAAGGTCGGCTGACTGACAAAGCAAGCCTCCGCTGCACGCCCAAAATGACGTTCTCGCGCAACAGCAACAATGTATTTGAGTTCAGTCAGTGTCATTTTATTTCCGATGTTTACTAAAGATGTCACAAATAACGATCTATGAATCAACTGCGTAAAAAGTCCTCACGGCCATGCATCCAGCGCCGGAGGTGTCGCTCTACGATATCAGGGCTGTGTTGCCTGAGATCCGTGGCGGTCTGCCTAGCTGCACGGACAATCTCGCTGTCATGTGCTAGATCCGCAAAGCGAAGAAGAGCTACGCCAGACTGCCTGGAGCCAAGTAACTCCCCCGGTCCGCGCAAATCCAGATCACGCTGTGCGATTTCAAAACCGTCTTGCGTTTCGTACATCGCACGCAATCTTTCACGCGCTATCATCGATAGGGGATGCTGAAACATCAATACACATATGGAACTTGCATGCCCACGCCCTACCCGCCCACGCAACTGATGTAACTGTGCAAGACCAAAGCGCTCGGCGTGCTCGATGACCATGAGTGATGCGTTGGGCACATCAACTCCGACCTCGATCACAGTCGTGGCCACTAACACCTGGATCAGTCCTTCGCGGAAATCTTTCATCACTGCAGACTTTTCGGTTGTAGAAAGACGTCCGTGCACCAACCCGACCCTTAATTCCGGTAGTGCTTGCGTTAAAGCTATATGAGTATCCACGGCGGTCTGTAACTCAAGCGCCTCGCTTTCTTCGACTAACGGACAGACCCAATAGGTCTGTTGTCCATTTTGCGCGGATTGTTCTATATGCGAAATAATTTCGTCGCGTCTCGCGTTTGAGACAAGCTTGGTCAGTACTGGGGTGCGGCCAGGAGGCAAACCATCAATCGTGGAGACCTCTAGATCAGCATAAAAAGTCATCGCAAGCGTGCGAGGGATAGGTGTTGCGCTCATCGTTAGTTGATGCGGTACCCAATCTTGAGAACCAGGCTCACCCTTACGCGAAAGAGAAAGTCTTTGACCAACACCGAATCTGTGCTGTTCATCAACGATGACAAGACCAAGATTTTCAAACTCGACGGTCTCTTGAATTAAGGCTTGTGTACCAATGATCAGTCTGGCTTGTCCACTCTGGATATCTGCAAGCGCCGTCTTGCGGGCACGCGCCGAAATGCTGCCTGTGAGCCAGCAAATACCGATGCCGAGTGGCTCGACCCAGGACTGCATTTTTTGAAAATGTTGTTGAGCGAGAATTTCGGTGGGTGCCATGATCGCCACTTGCACGCCCGACTCGATTGCCTGCAATGCGGCCAGCGCCGCCACAATCGTTTTACCGCTCCCGACATCTCCCTGGAGTAGTCGATACATCGGAAAATCTCTGGCCAGATCCGCACTGATCTCCCCGACAACTTTGTACTGAGAATCTGTCAAAGTGAATGGCAGCGAGCGCAACAATCGCTTGGGCAGACTTTCATCCGATAGATTATCCGGCAGTGATCGGCTTCGCTTTGAACGTCGTGCATCCCGTGCAGCTGCAAGTGAGAGTTGTTGCGCCAGCAACTCATCGAACTTGACTCGCGTCCACGCAGGGTGAGTATGCTCGATCAATGCTTGCGCATCCATATCGGGCGTCGGTGCGTGCAAAGTTTTAATCGCGACGGCAAATGGCAAAAGACCGAGTTTTTTAATGAGCGAATCTGGCAACGTGTCATCAAGCGAAACTTGCTCGATTGCCTGCGCGATTGCTTTGCGTAAACTGGGCTGGCTCAAACCATCCGTCGTAGGATATACAGGCGTTAGTGCTGAGGGTAATGGAGAACTCGGCGCGGTTACTTTAGGATGGATAATTTCTAATCCATTAAAACCACTCCTTACCTCGCCTCTTACGCGCCAGCGACGCCCTGCTTTCATTTGTTGCTGTTGGCTCGGATAAAAAGTGAGCCACCGCAAAAATAGCTCACCGCTCTCATCACGAATAGTCGCAGTCAGCTGACGCCGGGGTTTGTACTTAACCTCTGAGTCGAGGACCTCGCCCTCAACTTGAGCCGTCATGCCTCCTCTCAAAGACTGGATCGGCATGATTGCAGTCTCATCTTCATAACGCATAGGCAGATGCAATACAAAATCATAGGCGACACGCAAGCCCAGCCGTTCAAGTTTTTGTTGAACGACTGTACGGGATTCTTTTACAACGCTTGTAGAAGAATGCGGCGCGGGCTGCGTTGCCACAAGCGATCAGATCACTAGTATGGCTTCGACTTCGAATTGAGCACCCTTAGGCAGGCTGGCAACTCCAACTGTCGATCGTGCAGGAAATGGCTCAGATAAAAACTCTGCCATTAAGCCATTCGCAATTGAAAACTTGTTTAAATCAGTTAGGAACAGCGTCAGCTTGACGATGTGATCGAGTGTGCCACCGGCGGCTTCGATCACGGCTTTCATATTGGACAGTGATTGTTTGACCTGGTCTTCGAACTGATCAGAAATCATGTCACCGGTTGCAGGCACGAGCCCGATCTGTCCGGAGAGATAAACGGTATTGCCTGGGCCGGCGACAACTGCTTGTGAGTAAGGCCCGACGGCGGCGGGTGCTGCATTCGTGTGAATAATTGATTTAGACATCTTCAACTCCTTGCAATTAACTATTGAATTTTACCAATCAATAGATTGTTTCGATAGCGATTCTCAAAAAAAACCCATACAAGTACATCGTATGGGCTCTTTTAACAGCTAACAATCAGGTTTAATTAATATCCGCTGATGCAGGATCCATCCCTAATTCGCGAAGTTTGCGTGTAATCGTATTTCTCCCCATGCCTAGTCTTGTAGCCGCTTCGACGCGACGACCCCGGCAGACATCGAGAGAGGACTGCAGTAGCGCTCGCTCAAATTGATGCGTGAGTGTTGTCCAGACATCAGGCTCCGAGCGCGACAAGCGGATATTGGCATCGAGCGCCAACAATTGCTGCCAGGACTGGCTGGCTAATGGCGTTGCGTCAGACGCTGAACCTGTCTGGTTAGTGAGATCAGCCGCTCGAATTTCTGGTGGCAGATCGGACACGCCGACTGTCTGACCAGGGGCCATGACAGTTAACCAGTGACAAAAGTTTTCAAGCTGCCTGACATTGCCAGGGAAATCGAACTGTGAGAGTGCGGCAATCGCTTGATCAGAGAGACGCTTGGCGGGCACTCCCAATCCACGCGCACTGATGCCCAGGAAGTGTCTGGCGAGCTCGCCGATATCCTCGCGTCTCTCACGCAAAGGCGGCAATCGCAGGCGTATGACATTCAGTCGATGAAATAAGTCCTCACGGAACTTGCCTTCTTGAACGCGCTCTTCGAGTGGTTGATGGGTCGCCGCCACAATGCGTACATCGACACGAACTGGCTGCGCGCCACCCACGCGATAGAACGTGCCATCAGACAGCACACGCAACAAACGCGTTTGTAATTCAAAGGGCATATCACCAATTTCGTCGAGGAACAATGTTCCACCACTGGCTTCTTCGAATCGACCGCGCCTTAATGAATTAGCGCCGGTAAAGGCACCGCGTTCATGACCGAACAATTCTGCTTCGAGCAGGTCACGAGGAATCGCCGCCGTATTCAAGGCAACAAACGGGCCTTTGGCGCGAATCCCATGGCTATGCAGTGCGCGCGCGACCAGCTCTTTGCCAGTACCCGACTCACCCGTAATCAAGACCGTCACGTTAGACTGTGCCAGGCGACCAATCGCTCGAAACACCTCTTGCATGGCAACGGATGCTGATTGTGTCAACATCCCTTTATCTGTTGCATCAGATGTTTTTTGGACGGTATCCTGGACATGGTCTTCGGCATCTGGCTCCTGAATCGCACGACTAATGAGTGCGACGGCCTCATTGACATCGAAAGGTTTGGCAAGGTAGTCAAATGCACCACCTTGAAATGCAGAAACCGTACTATCCAGATCACTGTACGCAGTCATAATAATGACGGGCAGCGATGGATATTTAAGCTTGACGTCTTTGAGCAATACGAGCCCGTTAGTGCCAGGCATTCTGATATCAGAAATCAGTGCGCCTGGCATATCAGTCTTAAGTGCTTCAGAGACATCGATCGCACCAGCAAAACTACGGGTGGGAATACCTGCACGACTCAATGCTTTTTCAAGTACCCAGCGAATGGCCTGATCATCATCTACGATCCATACGGGTTTCATAGCGGCTCCAATGGCAACAACAGACGAAACTCTGTGTGTCCAGGTTGTGAATCAAATTCGATAACGCCACCGTGCTGCTGAATAAAGTCCTGAGCAAGGCTTAAGCCAAGCCCAGTACCGCCTTCACGGCCAGTCACGAGTGGATGAAAAATACGATCTTGCAGCGATACTGGCACACCCGGTCCGTTGTCGATCACCGTGACGACGACTGCCATGCGATGCTGCTTGTGTCGCAACAGAACTTGTCTGGCGACACGGGTTTTGATCGTGATGTGCGGCGAACGGATTGGATCGGAACCGGTCATGATTTGCGCTGCGTTGCGCACAATATTGAGCAGTGCCTGCATCAAGCGCGCTGGATCGGCGCGGAATTCAGGCATGGAAGCGTCGTAATCTCTTAGGATAGCGACCTCACGGAACTCCGCGCGCACCAGGGCGCACACTCGCTCACAGACTTCGTGAATATTGACTGATTGCCACTGAACAGGCATGCGTTGTGGTGCCGCCAGACGATCAACCAGTGCTTGAAGACGGTCCGCTTCGGAGATAATGACGCGCGTATATTCCTGCAAAGCAGGATCAGGGAGCTCTGATTCCAGTAACTGTGCAGCGCCGCGTAAACCACCGAGTGGATTTTTTACCTCATGCGCAAGATTGCGCAGCAACTCGTGCTGAGTTTCGATCTCATCGACCATTCTGATACTACGGTCAACCAGCACGCGTTGTTCTATATCTTTAATTTCAATCAGTGCTGACCAGGGCTGTTTTGACAGCGCAATAGAAGTTACAGCGACTTCAACAGCCTCAGCGCCACGCCGAGTCATTGCAAATTGTCGACAATCATCGACCTCACCCGAACAGGCTTGTCGGATCGATTGTTCTAGCGCTGAATCACGGTCAAATAAAAGGGCGGCCGGCTGACCAATCAGGTGTCGCCGGGACCGCCCAAACATCGATTCTGCTGCTGCGTTGGCTTCGACGACTTCGCCGGACTGATTCAACAAGAGAACCGTGGTGGCGAGTAAGTCGAAGGATTCTACGCAGGTCATGGGAGTCGGGCCGGGTAGACCCGACCCCAAGTTATCAGCAGATTAGAGGCTGTAGTACATGTCGAATTCGACGGGATGTGTCGTCATACGCAGGCGGTTGACTTCCTGCATTTTCAGATCAACATATGCATCCAGCATTTCGTTACTGAATACGCCGCCACGTGTCAAGAACTCTCGATCCTTGTTCAACTCTTCGAGCGCTTGCTCGAGTGAGCTGCAAACGGTTGGGATCTTTG
>CAIPID010000110.1 GCA_903865015.1 uncultured beta proteobacterium
ACTTTTGAGCCCGCCTGACGCCGTGATTCCGCAGCCTAATTCCAATGCCATGCAGTTGTCTGCACTTCAGCTTGCCTGGATGCAGGAACTCGGCATCGATAAGCCCTGGATACCGGGCGCAAGTGCACCTGCGGTCGTAAAGCCTGCTGCGCGTGCTGTCGCCATTTCTGTGCAAGACGATGTTGCGGCTAATACCAATGCGCCGCAGCCTGCAGCTGCAAGCGCTGAGGCCGGAAGCTTTGTTCGGGCCGGTGCACTTGCGCATGCCCAAGTAGGTGCAGGCGCGCAGACCCCTGGCACCTCGCAACGCGCAACAACAGCATCTTCTTTCAGCACGAAAAAATCAAGCGATACGACGTCCGAAAAACTGCTCGATACCATGGCCGCTGCAGCGCAGGCATCAACGCTTGAGGACCTCGCCGCGACCATCGCGCAGTGCAATGCCTGCGGGCTCTGTAAAGAGCGTGAGCAGGTTGTGGTGGGCCAAGGTGTCATGCAGCCTGCCATCATGGTGATCGGTGAGGGGCCGGGTGATCAGGAGGATCGTCAGGGATTACCTTTTGTCGGACGCTCAGGCATGTTGCTGGACAACATGCTCTCGTCGATAGGGAGCAGCCGCAGTACGGATGTATATGCGGCAAATATTGTCAAATGTCGACCACCGGGTAATCGCAATCCCAGACCCGCTGAAATTGCCGCATGTCGTCCATTTTTGATGCGTCAGATTGAGCTGGTTAGGCCTTTCAGTATTCTGGCATTAGGGCGTTTTGCTGCTCAAACACTGTTGGGTGGAGAGGCGCAGCTCGCAGAGATGCGTGACCAACCGTTCGCGCTAGAGCATGCCGGGCTCAAAATCCCCGTTGTGGTGAGTTATCACCCGGCTTATTTGCTGCGTCGACCTGCCGACAAAGCGGCTGCATGGCGGGACTTGCAGCGCGCCAGATTAATCAGTAAGGGACTCTGATCAATCCGTCTGCGTAATAGTGTGAGGGATAAGGCTCGGTCTTATAACGCCGAGCCGTGCCCATCCTGGCCAATCTGATCGATCAGGCTTGGATCGTGCTTCAGATTCAAGCGGCTCCAGTGAATAATCAACATCATTAGCGCTGCAACAAGAATCCCAAAAATCCCGATAATGATGCCAATTGACAGGTTCAGCCAAAGCATCAGCGTGTAAATCGCGACCATCAGTAAGATGTTGAGTTGTTCGTTGAAGTTTTGCACAGCGATCGAATGACCAGCCGAGAGCAGCACATGGCCACGATGCTGGAGCAGAGCATTCATGGGGACCACGAAATAGCCAGAGGTCAAGCCGATCACGATCAATAGCACGTAGGCTGCCCATGGGAGTGATACGTTAAACACCGTAATCGCCCAGGATGCGTTGATCCAGGGCATAAGCAAGACGGTCAGACCCATGACGACCCCGAGTGGGAGAACGTTCAGCGCACTTCGCAAAGGAACGCGGCTCGCCAGAATCGATCCTGCAACTGTACCCAATGCCGTAATTCCCATCAAAACCGATGCCTGATCCAGACGGTAGCCCAAATGACTGCGGCCCCATTCGATCACAATCAGTTGCAAGGTGGCCCCTGCACCCCAGAATAAGGTGGTCACCGCCAGTGAAATTTGCCCGAGCTTGTCTTTCCAGAGGATTCGCACATAGCCAGCAAAGGATTTGATCAGTTTTGCAGGATTTTTCTGTTGAACCGGGTATTTGACATGGGTCGAAGGAATCAACAGGTTGCAGATGGCCGCTGCGGTATAAATCACCGCAATGATGAGAATCGCTGCCTCGGCGGGGGTGTGTACCAGGTGATTGATCAGAGGATGGGACAACAGCCACCCGGAGACGGCCGGTGATACCAGCGCGCCACCCAAGACCGTACCCATAATGATGGACAGCACCGTTAAACCCTCGATCCAGCTGTTGCCTTTGACCAGGTCCAATGGCGGCAGCATCTCAGTGACGATGCCATATTTTGCAGGCGAATATGCTGCCGCGCCTATTCCGACCAGGCCGTAGGCTACACAAACCAGCAATACCTGAGCATGCTGGGGCAGGCCGAACATGGCGTAGGAAAACATCATCAGGCAGCCGGAAACCTTGATCGCATTGGTCAGGAACATCACCCAGCCCTTGGGGAAGGCATCTGAAAACGCCCCTACAAAGGCGGCGAGCAGCACGTAGGCCGCTGCAAACCACCATTTCATCATGGGCGCCATCCAGTCTGGGCCCTGCAACTGCTGGATCAACGCGATCGCGGCAATAAACAGGGCATTGTCTGCCAGAGAAGACAGGCCCTGGGCCGCCATGACAATGAAGAAGCCTCGTTTCAAGAGATGATTTCCCTAAAAGTGCTAAAAACGACACCGAGTATAGCTGTTGATCGAAGTTCTTAGTGAACTTAAAAAGAGTAGCTCAGGCTGCGTTATGATCTACAGGATTACATCCCAAATTGTGCCTATATTGTGCGTCTGACCCAGATCAAACTTGCCGGATTCAAATCCTTTGTCGATCCGACCGTGATTCCTACGCCCAGCCAGCTGGTTGGTGTAGTGGGGCCTAACGGTTGCGGTAAATCCAACATTATTGATGCAGTACGCTGGGTGATGGGTGAGACCCGCGCCTCAGAATTGCGTGGCGAGTCTATGCAAGACGTCATTTTTAGCGGCTCAGGCCACCGCAAACCTTCGGCACGCGCCTCGGTCGAACTGGTGTTTGACAACAGCGAAGGTCGTGCGATCGGGCAGTGGGCGAGTTACGCAGAGATCGCGGTGCGACGCGTGTTGACACGCGATGGCACCAGTAGCTACTTTATTAATAATCAGCAAGTGCGTCGTCGCGACGTGCATGACATCTTTTTGGGTACGGGCTTGGGCGCCCGTGGCTACGCCATTATTGGTCAGGGCATGATCAATCGCCTGATTGAGGCGAAACCCGAAGAACTCCGTATCTATCTCGAAGAAGCCGCTGGTGTTTCACGTTACAAAGAGCGGCGCCGCGAGACTGAAAACCGCTTGTCCGATACACGCGAAAACCTTGTGCGGGTCGATGATATTTTGCGCGAGCTCGGCGCACAGCTCGAAAAGCTTGAGTCGCAGGCAGAGGTCGCACGCGAATATCGCGGACTGCAAGCCGACGGAGAAGCCAAACAAAATGCGTTGTGGTTTTTAAAAGAAGCCGCAGCGATTGAGGAACGCGCCCGTACGCAAGAAGAAATCGAGCGTGCGCAAACTGAATTGGAGGCTTCGACCGCTGGCTTGCGTGCAAGCGAGGCCGCGCTTGAGTCGCGTCGCCAGGCGCATTACGCCGCCGGTGATGCCGTGCATACCGCGCAAGGTTCGATGTATGAATCGAACGCCAAAGTCAGCAGCCTCGAGGCTGAGATTCGCCACGTTGTTGAGTCACGTAATCGTGTGCAAACCCGTCGTGCCCAGTTACAAGTGCAGATGAGTGAGTGGGAATCGCAAAAGGAACACTGCCAGGAGCAGATCCTTGAGAGCGAAGAAGAACTCATGACGAGTGCTGCGCGCGCTGAAGAAGCCCGCGAGTATGCCGAGGCCGCACAGGCTGGCTTGCCCGATATTGAGGCGCGCGTACGTCAGGCTGCGGGTCAGCGCGAAGAAATGCGTGCAGTGCTTGCCCGCGTAGAGCAAAACCTGGCACTCACGGCCCAAAGTCAACGCGATGCCGATCGTCAATTGCAGGCGCTCGAGTTGCGCCGTGAAAGACTGGTGCAGGAGCTCAAAGGCGTCGATGCGCCTGACACGGCAATGCTTGAGCAACTCACCGGTGACAAGCTGTCAAGTGAGGAGTTGCTCGAAGAATCTCAGGCAGCGCTTGCAGAGCTCGAAGAAAAGCTCCCTGAGCTTGATGAGCGTCGTAGCCAGGCGCAGACCGATGCACAGACTCAGGCAGAGTCGCTCGCACGTCTCGAAGCTCGCTACTCGGCACTTGTGAAGCTGCAAGAAGATGTTCAAAAGAAAGGTACGCTTGAGCCTTGGCTCGCCAAGCATGAGCTGACTTCGATGAGTCGCCTATGGCAAAAGTTACACGTTGAACCCGGCTGGGAAACTGCCCTCGAGGCGGTACTTAATGAGCGCATGACTGGTCTCGAAGTCCGTAACCTTGATTGGGCGCGCGCCTTTGCCGGTGACCCGCCGCCTGCTCGCTTGGCGTTTTTCCAATTACCTGTTGCCGCTGCAGCTGTTGCTGCGCCAGCTGGCATGACACCCTTGTCATCGATGCTGCGTATTACCGACCCTGATTTGCGCACCTTGCTTCAGGGCTGGTTGGGTAATGTTTTTATTGCGGCAGACGTCACGCAGGCACTCGCCACACGCAGCACGCTGCCTGAAGGCGCAATGCTGGTGGTGCAGGGTGGGCATCTTGTCGATGCCAACAGTGTGCGTTTTTACGCGCCAGACTCAGAACAGGCAGGTTTGCTTGCCCGTCAACAAGAAATTGAAAACCTCCAGCGCGAAATCAAAGCACATCAATTGATCGCTGACCAGACCCGCTCTGCCGTGGCACAGGCCGAGTCTGCCTGGCAGCATGTTTCACAATCTTTACCTCCTGCGCGTCAACGCGTGAGCGAGATCACCCGTCGTCTGCATGACTTGCAACTCGAATACACACGTATATTTCAACAAGTTGAACAGATGCGTGAACGCTCAGGCCGTCTGGAACAAGATATTGCCGAGGTGACTTCCCAGCAGGAAGAGCTCACCGCCAGTAAGCTCGAAGCCGAAGCCCGTTTTGAAGAGCTGGATGCTGAAATAGCCCTCCAACAAGAAGCCTATTCGGTTGCGGAAATGGCGGGCGAAGAGCTTGCGGCAGAAGCCGAACTCGCGCGTAATCGATTGCGTGATCAGGAGCGCGGCGCCCAGGAAGCTGAATTCACCGAGCGCGGTATTCGTGCCCGTATTGCCGAGTTGCAACGTAACCAGCAACTGGCTGCAGAGCAAACCACGCGCGCGCAACAAGAGTTGCTCGGCCTGGAGTCGGAGCTGAGCACGCTGGATGCCGCCGCCGCAGAAGCCGGTTTGCAAGATGCGCTTGAGTTACGCGCCGCTTGCGAAGAAGCCTTAAGTCTTGCCCGCATAGAAATGGATACGTTGGCTGCCCAATTGCGCGAAGCAGACGAAGAACGCCTAGTGATTGAGCGCTCGCTTGAGCCGCGACGCGAACGCATCATGCAATTGCAATTGCAGGAGCAAGCTGCACGTCTGGCGACTGAGCAGTTCGCAGAGCAACTCGACGCGCGTCAGGTGGATCGTGCCCTGGTGCAGGCCTCTCTTGTCGATCAGCCTGAACAATGGTCGCGTCCCGCATGGCTGCAAACAGAAGTTCAGCGCATTACGCGTCAGATCGAGTCGCTTGGTTCAGTTAACCTCGCCGCACTCGATGAATTAAATGCCTCACGTGAGCGCAAGGGGTATCTTGATGCCCAGTATGCTGACTTGAATAGTGCGATCGAGACACTTGAGGATGCTATCCGCAAGATTGACCGCGAGACCCGTGATTTGTTGCAGACAACCTTTAACGAGGTCAATACCCATTTTGGTGAGTTGTTCCCCAAACTGTTCGGTGGCGGTGAAGCCCGACTGATCATGACGGGCGATGAAATTCTGGATGCGGGCGTGCAAGTCATGGCGCAGCCACCGGGCAAACGTAATACTTCGATTCATTTGCTTTCCGGCGGAGAAAAAGCGCTCACAGCCACTGCGCTGGTTTTTGCTTTGTTCAAGCTCAACCCCGCGCCGTTCTGCTTGCTTGATGAGGTGGATGCGCCACTCGATGATGCGAATACTGAGCGTTACGCTAACTTGGTGGCTAACATGAGTCAGCACACCCAATTCCTGTTTATTTCGCATAACAAAATCGCCATGCAGATGGCACGTCAGCTGGTGGGTGTCACCATGCAGGAACAAGGCGTGTCACGAATCGTGGCTGTAGATATTGAATCCGCTTTGCAGCTTGCTGGCGAAGCGGCGTGATCCAGTTGAGACGAATATGAGCGAGCTACAAACTTATTTAATTATTGTTGGACTGGTTGTTATTTTGCTAGTCCTGGCCTTTAATTGGTGGCAAGACCGCCGTGTGCGCCGACGTATGCAGGCGCAGATGCCTGTGATTGATCAGGATCCGCTGCTGCATGATTCGAGTGCCGCCTGCGCCGCGCGCGTGGAACCAGGTTTGGGTGGCGCAAACGTAGCATTCGCCGACTTGGCGAATCAGACTCTTGAGCAAGCCCACCCCGATTCAACAGCCGATCAGGAAGAGTCCGACCCGACGAGCGAGGTTGTGATTGAAATTACTTTCCAGGGGCCCATGACCGGTGAAGATGTATTGCAACTGGTGCACCCTCTGAGAAGCGCGGGACGTAAAGCTGTACGAATTTTTGCTCAAGATACTGAAGGCCACTTGTCGGGAAGAATCCTGACCGATGCCAGCTATGTCTCGGTGCAACTTGCTGTGTTGTTAGCTAATCGTAGCGGGGCACTTTCAGCGATTGAGTGGTCGCAAATCTGGAATCGCGCGCATAGTCTGGCTGATCAGCTGGAGTGCACGATCGAAGGGCCGGATCAACAAGCTGTTTTAGAGCAAGCCTCGCGTCTGGATGATATTTGCGCAGGGCTGGATACGCAGGTTGGTTTGACTTTGTTGCTGGGTACAACCCGTCCCGTGCAAGATGTCACCTCCGCTGCACGCAATATGGGTTTTGTGCCAATCGATGGCCGTCTTGCATGGTTGGGTGATCATGGCATGGTGTGTTTCTCTCTTTCTCGCGCCGATGCCGAGTCGTTTGATGCTGGCATGGCTGGAGTCGATCGACTCAGTTTGCTGCTGGATGTGCCTTGCAGCCCTCCCGACGCACGTGCTTTTGGTCGCATGGTGGAGATCGGTTTCGAGTTGGCGCAGCGCATCGGTGCTGAGCTGGTCGATGATCAGGGCAGACCTTTGCAGAGCGGTACGGATGCAGCCATTGATGAACGTCTGCAAACGCTCTACACACAACTCGAAGCTGCGGGGTTGGCCGCGGCCAGTCCTCGTGCGCGTCGCGTATTTGCTTAAGCGCTACATTTTGTGACAGCCATGATGCAGCCGCTCGCGCGCGCACAGTGGTTGCACGCGCAAATCGAAAACCATAATCACGCGTATTACGTCCTGGATGCGCCGCGCGTATCGGATGCGGAGTACGACGCTTTAATGCGCGAGCTCCTGGCGCTGGAGTCTGCACACCCAGAGTTGATTAGCCCGGAGTCACCGACGCAACGCGTGGGGGCGGCTCCTTTGTCTGCATTTGGCAGCGTCACCCACGCTGTGCCTATGTTGTCGCTGGGCAATGCTTTTGAGGCAGAAGAAGTTCAGGCATTCGATAAACGCATTGCAGATACATTGAGTGCTGCCGGAAAACTCCCTGCAGGCCAACAGCCTGAGTATTTATGTGAATTGAAACTCGATGGCTTGGCAATCAGCTTGCGCTATGAACGCGGTCTGCTGGTGCAGGCCGCGACGCGTGGCGATGGTCAGACTGGCGAGGATGTGACCGCCAACATCCGCACGATTAAATCTATCCCCTTGAAATTAAAAGGTGATCTTGCCGATTACCCGGAGGTTGTTGAAGCGCGTGGTGAGGTATTCATGAACCTTGCCGATTTTGACAGCCTCAATGCCATGCAGAATCGCAGGGGAGACAAAGTTTTTGTCAATCCACGCAATGCAGCCGCCGGTAGTTTGCGCCAGCTTGATCCGCGCATCACGGCACAGCGACGTTTGAGCTTTTTTGCCTACGGCTGGGGGGAAGTTGGCGATATTCAGCGTGAAAAGCACAGTGACATGCTTGACTGGCTAGCTAGTTTGGGGCTACCGGTCAATGTGTCTCAGCACGTGGTGGCGCGGGGCGCGGCAGAGTTGCTAGCTTATTATGCTCAGGTTGGCGCGCGCCGAGCTTTATTACCCTACGATATTGATGGTGTTGTCTACAAGGTCAATGATCTGAGTGCGCAGCGCGCGCTCGGATTTGTTGCCCGTGCGCCGCGTTTTGCCATCGCACATAAATTCCCTGCCCAAGAAGCCACCACCACATTGCTCGATATCGAAGTCCAGGTTGGTCGGACCGGTGCAATCACGCCTGTCGCACGCCTGGAATCTGTATTTGTGGGAGGGGTGACCGTCACTAACGCGACGTTACACAACGAGACTGAGATCCAGCGTAAAGACGTACGCATTGGCGATACCGTTATTGTGCGTCGTGCTGGAGATGTGATTCCAGAGGTTGTGGGCCCTGTCCTTGAAAAACGTCCGCCCGATGCGCGATTATTTGTGATGCCAACGGCATGCCCGGTCTGTGGCTCTGCGATTGAAAAGCTCGAAGACGAGGCGATCGCGCGTTGCACGGGGGGCTTGTTTTGCGGTGCACAACGCAAGCAAAGCCTGGTGCATGCAGCAGGTCGCAAGGCCTTGGATATCGAGGGGCTGGGCGACAAGCTCGTGGAGCAACTAGTTGAACGAGGCCGCATACATTCACTCGCTGATTTGTTCGGTCTGCAGGTCCTTGAGGTAGCGGGCTATGACCGCATGGGCGGCAAATCAGCCGAGAATCTCATCGAAGCAATTCAGAAGGCTAAAAAACCTACGTTGGGTCGATTGATTTTCGCCTTAGGCATCCGTCATGTCGGCGAGACGACGGCACGAGACCTGGCAATACATTTCAGCTCGCTTGAGAGTTTGATGGCAGCGGATGTGGATACCTTGCTTGGCGCACCCGATGTGGGTCCTGCAGTCGCTGGATCAATCAGACGATTTTTCTCTGAGCCGCATAACATTGAAATTGTTCGAGCGCTTGCGGCGCAAGGCGTTGAGCCCCAGCCTGAGGCTGCGACGCGCAGCTCGGGGTTATCAGGCAAAACATTTGTGTTGACTGGCACCATGCCAGTCTGGTCCCGCGATGAAGCCTCTGCCCAGATTATTGCCGCCGGCGGTAAGGTCAGTGGTTCGGTTTCGCGCAAGACGAGTTATGTCGTCGCAGGCGTAGAGGCTGGCAGCAAACTTATTAAGGCACAAGAGCTTGGCGTCCCTGTGATTGACGAGGATGGCCTGAGGGCCATGCTCGCAGAGGGTTAAAACGCAGTCTAAAGTTCGCCTATCTGACAATAACCGAGGGCGAGAGAGGTATTGCCCCAGGTATCTTTGAGGCCGACAACAGTGCGGACATGAAGTCCAGAACAGGTTTTGTATATGACTCGTCTTCGTCCTTGATCTGGTAAGTATCGCCCTTATATGAAATGCTTGAGACTGTATTTTGCAAGTTTGCATTTTTATAAATTTTGAATAACGGCATCGCTGAATAGTAGCGCTTGTTGTAAGGGTCCAGCACCCCATTAGTTGGCATGAGGGTGATGACTTTGGGATTGTTTTTATCCAGTTGTATTTCAACGACTCTGCCTAGAAAATCAAATATATTTCCTGTCGAACGCAACGTAATCGCAAGACGCATGTTTTTTTGTTCAGGAAACTCTTTCGTGAAACTATTAATCACATTCACGAAATTGTTTGTGCGCTGATAGCGTGGAGAGTCGTTGCAAAATGCTGCCTCGGAGAGGAGCTCTCCCAACATCTGCTGGGCTCTGAATTTGTTGATGCATAACTTTGTTTTTTCTTCTATACGACTAAGCTGGTAGGTGGCTGGTTGGCTGCCTGGTACCCGGTCAATGACAGCACCTCCCGCTTCCTTCCCAATAAGTAGACTGGGCGCAAATTTTTCATAAATATTTGCCAGCTCAGCTTTTGTCAATGGTGGACCGATAGGCACGCTCGTTTTCTGCGTCTCTACGGTTAGGCCTGCTTCGATGAGGACGTATAAAAAATCTTGAAATTTTTCGTAATCAGGATCTGCCGGATCATTTTGGAATCGCCGGACTACATTTTTATCATTTTGTAATTCGATGCTTTCGATCAGTAATGTGTAGGATAGAGCCCTTGGCAGTAACTGCTGTGTACCTTTAAATCCAACTAAACCCAAAGGGATCGTTTTTAAAAACGATTTCATGAATTCTGAATTGTCTAGCGATGATTGGGTAAAGGTAAAGCCACTGTTGACTGTTAAGCCCACGGACGCATTATTTTCAGTGCCTGAGGCAGGACTAAAAAAACCGGCGATCGTGGAGGTGTTCTGGCTGGGCATCTTGGCATTCAGACTTGCATCGGCAACGACATTGCCCGTACCAATGATAGAGGGAATATCCAAGAAACTCATTGGCATATTTTTAGACGCGCGCACAACGTTAAGAAGAATATTTTCGTTGCTATATTGCTCGATGACTTCT
>CAIPID010000111.1 GCA_903865015.1 uncultured beta proteobacterium
CGCATCGGCATTCACAATCGTCAGTCGCTCTTCGGAGTAACGATTACGCAACCTCCCGGCCAAATCACGATCAATCTCAATCACCGTCAGGTGCTCAAGACGATCCAGCAAAGGCGCTGTTAGCGCTGACAAACCAGGTCCAATCTCAATCAGGCGCTCTCCTTTTTGAGGATCGATCGCGCGAATAATTGAAGAAATGACGCCTTGATCGACCAGAAAGTTCTGGCCGAAACGCTTACGTGCCTGATGCGCCTGAGCCAAACTATTCCTTCGCCTGATTCATGCGTTTTTCAAGACGGTTGTCGATGTAGGACTGGTTACGAATCTGTTGCAGCCAGACTTCAAAAGCCGCCTCGGAGCGTTGCAGAAAGAGTCTTTGACGCACTTGATTGCGTTCAAACTGCTCAGCCATATCTTGCGTGCGACGATCATCCACAACAATGAGATGCCAGCCGAACTGCGTTTGGACTGGCTGACTGACTTCGCCCACCTTAAGGTTATTCATCGCCTTTTCAAAAGGCGGTACAGTTTCGCCAGGGTTTAACCAGCCAAGATCGCCGCCCTGAGGCGCAGAACTGTCATTTGAAAACCGTCTGGCCAAATCAGCAAAAGACTCTTTACCCTCAACCAGTCGATCGCGGATCTGCGTCAGTTTTTGCTTAGCGATTTCATCGGATACAACTTGCGTTGTTTTAATCAGAATGTGTTTAGCTTTCGTTTGCTCCACGGGCATCGGACCCTGTCGCGCCCCTGGTTGAGCACCAGGGGGAGCACCCGCTGGTCCTCTCCCGCCAGCAGGACCCGCTGCAGGCGCCTGTTCTGGTACGGGTTCGGGAGCCGATTGAGCACCACCAGCGCGACCCATCACTTTCAAAATATGAAAACCATTACCACTTTGGATCACGCCTGACACTTGACCATCAGGAACATTAGCGACCGCTTTTAAAAACAAATCTGGCCAACCTTCGAGTGGTCGCGCACCCATGTCACCGCCGCGACTAGCCTCAGGACCTTCGGAGACAGCTTGGGCTACTTTCTCGAAACTCTCTCCACGTTTAACTCTCGCCAATGCATCTTGCGCCCGAGCACGTAAGGCCTTGATCTGATCCTCAGAGGATCCCTCAGGCACGCGAATCAGAATCTGTCCCAAACCCATGATTGCGGGTTGATTGGGGCGCGCTTGCTGGGCACGCTTTGGAGCTGCCGCCTGGGGCGGTGGAGCTTGCGGTGCATTTTGCTGTGCAATCGCAGCTAAACCACCAGACTGTCGCGCTTTCTGGTCACGTAAAAAGGCGTCAACCTCGGCGTCGGATATTAAAACCGTACTGTCAACCGTACGTTGACGGAGTCCCTCAAGCATGACCTCGCGTCGAATCATTTCACGATACTGATCCCAACTCGTACCAGACGCCTCGATTTGCTTGCGAATCTGAGCAGGCGTCAAATTATTACGCTTGCCAACTGATTCTACGGCCTTATCGACCATCGCATCCGTAACGTCGATTTTCAGACGTTTTGCTTCCTGCTTTTCAAGACGCTCCTGAATCAGGCGCTGTAAGACATCACGCATGAGCAAATCGTCGGGAGGTGTTTGACCCTTCTGACGCAACTCGTTTTTAGCTTGCTGAAAACGTGTGGTTAACTCACGCTGGGTAATCACATCCTTGTTGACTACCGCAACAATCGTATCGGCTTCCTGATCCTGCGAGGCAGACTTGGGTTTGGCAGTCGCTGCGCTATCCGTTGCGGGAGCTTGCGACTTAGCGGTCACAGGCTTAGCTTTGGAAGATGAGGTCGTCTGTGCTGAGGCCACAAACATTAAGCCACAACCCAGGCAAAGAATCAGGGTAGTGAGGTATTTACGCAAAACGCCAGCAACTTGCATTATTCGTACCTTTCAAACTTTGTAACGTTTGGAATCGGAGAGTTAACATTTTGATAGTCAGGAATGCTTCTACCCAGCAGACCCATCGGGTTCTGCCCAAGAGCACCCAGACCACCTAGTTCAAGCTGGAAAAACACACCGGTATTCGTCTGGTCTGAGCTGACGACGTAGCGTTGAAACACCATCCGCCCACTCCAGCAACAATCACCTTTGTATTCAAGTCCGAGGATCGCCTGTGTGACTTTAGGCATAGCCACCGTCACAGTCGGGTCAATGACGCTGGGGGCATCCACCTTATTAAAGGTGTAATCCACACGCCCCACGGTGTACCAGCGATTGGACAGCGGCCACTGGGCGGATGCGCTAATTTGATTTTGACCCTGAGTCTGGTAAATAGCATCAGGAGGCGGATTAACCTGATAGCGATAGGACAACGATAATGTTGCTAAACGCTGGGGACGCCAGCGGGTGATGATCTGCGCCCGATCCCATTGACTGGTGTAAGGGTTGTACTGGAAAGTCGCGCCTGTTGACGTCGTATCAGTCAGCGCAGCATTACCACCCAACAGAAAAACTGAACGCGTGTCCGTTCGAGGGACCTCGCCAGGTAAGGTCACATACTGGTCTTCGAAATAAAACTGCTGCGCAACCGAAAGGCTTAATCTTTCAAAACCAGAGTCACCATCGAGCCAGCGCGTTGTAAGCGCCGCAGTGACCTGGTTGGCATTGCTAATCCGGTCGGAGCCTGCAAAGATATTTTCCTGGAAAATCTGCGAGAAATTCAGATCAGCCAGCGTCGTGTCATACACGGGGAGTTGCGACTGATCGCGATAAGGCACGCGCAGATAGTAGGCGCGCGGTTCAAAGGTCTGCAATGCGGACTTACCAAAGAAGGTCGTATCCCGATCAAACGTCATACCCGAGTCCAACGACATAATCGGCAGAACGCGAGAATTAGAGGGCTGGCCATAGCCATACCAGTTTTCAAGTCCATACCACTCGGTCTGGTATTGCGCCATGCTGAGGGCAACTTTGGGTTTTATATACCAGCCAGGCTGCACGATCGGGTACTCAATCGAGTTGTATGACAGTGCACGCTGGCCATCAGGTTTCCAGCGCAAAGAACCGTCAGGACCAAGGGCAAACCGACTATCAAGCGGCATCTGGAATGCCGTCAGCGTGTTTTGCGATTGCACATCAAAACCGCCGTAATCAAAACGCGCGCCATTGAGCGTGTACTCAGGTACTTTGTTGTACTGTGGGGCGACGGTCGTACCAGTCGGCGCAATCGTCTGGAAGGTCATGGTTTGAACACCTGCCGACCAGTACTGATCTGCCCAGCCAAGACTGACAACTGTTGGAAGATAAGTCAGTGCGGCCTGATTGACCGCGATACTAGCAAAATCCTTGAAGTAGTTATCGTCCGACACCCGATTCAGGTTGTAGCCGCCATAAAAGCCATTGCCAAAGCTTTGCGAATGCATCGCGGTGTAAAGCCACCGGTCTGTACCTGTCGTAATGTCATTATTCAGGTATGTCCCTGCCATGTAGCCGGAATACCCATCACCGATATAGCGGAACTCATCACCGAGCTGCAGACCATGTTTGGACATGCCACGCAGCTGCATAGTCATGTCGTAATTGGGCGCCAGATTGAAATAATAAGGTTGCGTGTAATCAATACCAGTGTTTGTTGTCGAACCGAAGGTCGGCAATAAAAAACCTGATTTACGTTCTTTTTTAAGCGGAAAGGTCAGGTAGGGCGATGCAAGAATCGGCACGTCTTTGAAATAAAGCACGCCGTTACGGGCGACACCTTCGTTTTCGTCGAAATCGAGATCCAGCTTTTCTGTTTCGATATACCAGGACGGTTGAGGACACGGACAACCACTATAAGTCACGTCAGTCAGACTCATTTGATTGCGGTTGTAGACATCGACCCAGGAGCCTACACCTGCACCACCACTCTCGAGCCAGAAATTGGGCTGATCAATGCTTGCGGTCCCATCGTCGGTGTTATACGTAATACTCGGGCCCGTCACAATATTGCCATCACGCACAAGCCGTGCATTGCCCTGGGCATCCATCACACCCGCACGCTTGTTGTAATTAATGATATTGGCTTTCAGGACGGCATCCTGACGCCTGACGGACGCATTGCCCTCAAGCACCACATTATTCTGCGCATCCCCACGCATATCCCGCGCTTCGAGAAATGCGGGCATGTCTTTATCAGGCGTGATCGACTTACCCAGTGCCGGAGATACTTTCAGGCCGCGAATCAGAACGGGCTCGTTATTGGCGCCTGCGGACGCGAGCGGTTCCGAGCCTTGCGCACGCACTGTCGCAATACTTGAAACTAGCAGAAGCAACAGGAAGTAAAAAATACGCACGTTCAGAAAGATAACCTTAATGCTGGACTTTCAAGGCAAAAACACACCGCGCCCATTGTGGCATTAAAAAAGGTGCAACCAGCCGGTATTATAGGCAAGCACGGCACAATTCGTCAGAACCTGCGAGATCACTCCCAGGCCCTACTAAAATGACTGACTTTTCTTAGTTTTTATTATGCAAAACCTCTCCTCAGATCCTCGTCTCCAAGCCCTGCTGAAATGGCTATCATCGCTGCCCGCTGAACTAGCGCTTGCAATGGATTCACTGGCGCCAGCCTCCAGCGACGCGAGTTTCAGGCGTTATTTCAGGCTAAATGCCCGTCAAGGCTCTCTAGTCGCGATGGATGCACCACCCCCACAAGAGGATTGCCACCCTTTTGTTGACGTAGACAAGCGTTTGGCTAACGCTGGACTCAACGTCCCGCAAATTGTTGCCTCTAACATGACCGAGGGGTTTTTATTACTCAGCGACCTGGGTCCGACGACCTACTACGCCCGCATTCAGCAGGGCATTGATGATGCGACCCTTCAAAATCTTTACAAAGATGCTCTGAAAGCCCTGGTTCAGATGCAGACGGCCGACCATCAGGGATTACCTGTTTATGATGCGACACGCCTGAAAGATGAGCTTGGCCTGTTTGCCCAATGGTATGCGGCTGTGCACTGCAACACGGCGCTTGATGATGCATCATTGTTGGCAATCAATGGCGTCTTTGATCAGTTAGTCGCACACAACGTTGCCCAGCCTGTGGTGTTGGTGCACCGCGATTTCCATTCTCCTAACCTAATGGTCTGCTCGGAGCCTCGATATGGCCAAAACCCTGGAATTCTGGATTTTCAGGACGCTGTGGCGGGTCCGATTACCTACGACCTTGCGTCACTGGTCGTAGATGCCCGCACCACCTGGGAAGAACCGCAACAAATCGACTGGGCCATCCGATACTGGGAACTTGCACGCAAAAAGGGATTACCCGTCCCGGCAGACTTCGCAGATTTCCACAAAGATTACGAGTGGATGGGCTTACAGCGCAATTTACGCATCCTGGGCGTGTTTGCACGGCTTAACCACCGAGACGACAAAGCCGCCTATCTCGCCCATATGCCGCGCGTGAATCAATACGTCAGACAGGTTGCGGGACGTTACATCGCGTTCAAACCATTGCTCAGAGTGCTGGATAAACTGGACAACGTCCAGGCAAAGGTCGGGTACACATTCTGATGCATGCCATGATTCTGGCTGCCGGGCGAGGCGAAAGAATGCGTCCGCTGACCGACAGCCTGCCCAAACCGCTTTTACCTGTTGCAGGTAAACCGCTCATCGTCTGGCACCTGGAAAAACTGGCGCTGGCGGGTATTCGCAATGTCGTGATCAACCACGCATGGCTAGGAAATCTGATTGAATCGCATTTAGGTAACGGCGCACAGTTTGGTTTGAATATCCGTTACTCAGCTGAAGACACCGCCCTTGAGACAGCAGGTGGCATTGCGAAGGCTCTGCCCCTGCTTGGAGCGGATCCTTTCCTTGTCATCAATGGTGATGTCTGGTGCGACTGGGATGTCTCACAGGCCCACGACCTGGTCGCTCAGTTTAAAAAAAATACCCAGCATGCCTGGCTATTACTTGTTCCGAATCCGCTGCACCATCCTCAGGGCGACTTTGAGCTGTTAGCATCAGGAATAATCGGGTCTGGCAATACCGACTGCCATACTTTTTCTGGAATAGGTATTTACGATCCAGCCTTATTCGACTCGATTACACCAGGCCAGTCAGCAAAGCTTGCTCCCCTGCTTCGCCAAGCGATCTCAAACCACGCAGTCTCTGGCAAACTCTATACAGGGACGTGGGTAGACGTTGGGACACCCGAACGACTTGTAGCACTTGATCAGCAGATCAAGTCTAAATAAGGAATATTTCATGGTTATCAGAGTGCAAGCAAAGCGAGCGGTGTTCAAGCCCTCCCCCTACGAAACGACTCGCCGCTCAAGAGGACTGCCTCGCTGGTTAGTATTGATGCTACTCGGTATTTTGATTGGGGCCAGCGGAGTACTTTTCGTCCAGACAAGTTATGGTCCCAAGCAACTCTCAATCCTTGATTCGCAAAAACTGATCAGTGATATGAACAGTCTCACGCTCGAAAAGCAAAGATTGCAGACACAGGTCGATGATTTCACGCAAAAGCTTGATCTTGAACGAAGCGAAAATGCGCAAACCCAAAAAACACTCGAAGAAGAACTCGGCAAGCTCAAAGCCCTTGTTGAGCCGCTCAAAGATCAACTCAACGTCTTCGCGCAAACATTACCCTTTGATCCCAAGTACGGTGCAGTCGGCATCAGCACCGCCCAATTCATACAAGGGAAATCAGGCGGAAAACTCTCCTATCTGCTGTGGATCATGCAAGAAAAAGCAGACCGCCCGATATTTACAGGCACGCTATTGCTGGCTTTCGAAGGACGTCACGCAGATGGACGTAACGAAACCATTACGATCAGCCCAATCAACCTGAATGTTGCCCATTATCAACACATTACCGGACAGGCCGATTTACCAGAAGGCTTTGTGGCACGTCGGGTCAACGCAAAAATACTGGATGCCGACGGAAAAAAACAACTGACATGGCGCGTCATGCAGGTCCAGCAAAAATAACCTCTTTACATAAGCGCTTATCCAAAGCGCTTTGCTAGTGCAACGCCAATGTCCGTTAACCCGCCACGGTCGTGCGTCTGACAAGACCCACGGGCGTAATGAGCCTGCGGGTCGCAAAGGCTTCGGACTTTAAGTCAGAGGCAATGGCTTGCAGCAACACAGCAACCGTTGCATCTACCATCGCCTGCGCATCTTGAGTGATGGTAGTCAATCCATACGCTGGCCATGCAGATTGGGGCACATTATCAAAACCGATGACGGAAATGTCTTGCGGCACCCGTAACCCCAGCTCGCTTCTTAGCGTATCCATGACGGCTAACGCCATGTGATCGTTCGCTACAAATATTCCATCAGGCTTTGCCGGCGTTGAACACAACGCCCGGGTCGCCTCACATGCGCCCTCGTAGCTATAACGGCCAACAGCGCGCGCAAATACCTCACCCCCCGCTTGGCCGAGCCTTTCGATAAAACCCTGCTCCCGTTCGATTTGCGTCGAGGCATCCTCAATCCCTGCGATATAAGCAATGCGCTGACATCCGGCCTCAATGAGCGTCTGGGCAGCCAGACGGCCTCCCGCATGATTATCAGACGCCACACTGTGCACGCCCTCAATCGGAGCCGTGCGGTTGAATAAAACAACCGGCACACCCGCCGCGCGACAGCCTTGTGCAATCGCAGAGGAGAGTGTCACGCTGGCCAGAACCAATCCGTCAACCTGGTACTGCATGACATCCATGAGTTTGTCATCGACTGTTGCCCCCGTCTCGTGTCCATCACTGACAAATAAGAGCACGTGATATCCATGCCGCTGGAGGGCTTGGGACAGTTTTTCGATCACCACTGGATAAAACTGATTTTGCAAATAGGATACGACCACGCCAATCATGCGTGAGCGGCGAGTTGTGAGCGTCCGTGCAATCGCATTCGGACGATAGCCGAGCTGGGCTGCGGCCTGCACTACCCGCTCTCGCGTCGCGGGCGAAACACTCGCCCCCGGTGTGAAGGTACGGCTCACTGCGGACTGACTGACGCCTGCCAACAGCGCCACATCAGACAATGTCACAGGCTTGGTCGGACTCACGTCAGACGACTCACGTATTCGGGTGCAACATATGCGGGTTCGACATATGCAGACTCATACGGCCGTCCATCCACCATCCACCATCAGCGAGGATCCGGTCACCATGGCCGAAGCATCGCTCGCCAAAAACACCACCGCCCCCATCAGATCCTGAGGTTGCCCAACACGACCTAAAGCAATTTTTGAAACGACGGAATCCAGAAACGCAGTGTCTTGCAACATACCCCGAGTCATATCGGTTTCGATAAACGTTGGACAAATTGTATTGACGCGAATGCCTGCGCCGCCCACTTCCCAGGCTAATGCTTTGGTCAGTCCTTCGATCGCATGCTTGGTCGCACAGTAAACTGTTCGCTTAAATCCCCCCACGTGCCCCATCTGCGAAGAAATATTGATCAGGCTGCCGGGCAGGCCAGCCTCAAGCAAGCCTCGCACGACTTCGCGTGCCACATAGAAAGCGGCTTTGACGTTCAGATTCAGCACCGCATCAAAGTCACTGTCCTGCATTTCAGTTAGTAAAGTAGGTCGATTCATGCCTGCGTTATTCACCAGTATCTGAAAGGGCCCGTGTTCGACCATGCCCCGGGTAACAGCTTGAGAGTCCGTCACATCCACAATCCATGCGCTTGCGTGTCCACCGGCACTGCGCACGCGTGCGCAGACCTCATTGACCTCGGCAGCATTGCGCGCGGCGACCACAACATGCGCTCCTGCCTCGGCTAAGGCGAACACGGCTGCCTGGCCAATCCCGCGGCTGCCGCCCGTCACCAACGCACGACGTCCATCCAGCCTGAAACTTGGTGTTTTCACTGTCACTCCTTAAACCATCAATAAAATTATTGAGTCGGTATATCCATTCTCTGATTATGCAACGAGCTTGCAAACGGTTGCAATCCATCCCCCGAAAATTGATACTTTTTTTCAGCACACTATGCGATGATCATGCTAACCATCAAAAATTGGGGTATGCATGTCAGATACGAATAAGCAGGTTTCACCCTCCACACGCAGCGAACACGATTTACTCGGCTATCGCGACATACCATTTGACGCCTATTATGGCGTGCATACTCTGCGTGCGATTGAAAACTTCCCCATCACAGGTCTACCAATTTCGATGGTTCCGGATTTAGTGCGGGCGCTCGCAGAAATCAAAATGGCTGCAGCACTCACCAACCGGGATCTTGGTATGCTCGATGCCAGTCGCTGTCAAGCCATTGTGGCCGCCTGCCACGAAATTCTCGCGGGCAAATGGCATGAGCACTTTATGGTGGACATGATCCAGGGCGGCGCTGGCACGTCGACCAACATGAATGCCAACGAGGTCATTGCTAATCGTGCGCTCGAATTGCTGGGTTTTGCACGTGGCCAATACGACAAACTCCACCCAAACGAGCATGTCAATCTGAGCCAGTCCACTAACGACGTCTACCCCACTTCACTCAAGCTTGCGACCTACAGGGGCTGCCAACATTTACTGACGTGCATGGCGAGTTTGCAAGAGGCGTTCGAGGCAAAAGCCGTGGAATTCAAGGACCTGCTCAAGGTCGGCCGCACGCAATTGCAAGATGCTGTGCCTATGACGCTTGGCCAGGAATTTCGCACCTACTCCGTCATGCTTGGAGAGGACATCCTGCGCCTGCGCGAAGCGCTCCCGCTAATATGTGAGATCAACATGGGGGCGACCGCCATCGGCACCGGCATCAATACGCATCCGGAATACGCCGAGCGCGTGATGGCGCACTTAAGTGAGATCACGGGATTGCCTCTTGAGACAGCACCGAACCTGATTGAAGCCACTCAAGATTGCGGCGCTTTTGTGCAGCTCTCCGGAGTGCTCAAACGGATTGCCGTCAAAATCTCCAAAGTCTGTCACGATCTGAGACTGCTTTCTAGCGGACCGCGCGCCGGTTTTGGTGAAATCAACCTGCCTGCGATGCAGGCGGGCTCAAGCATCATGCCAGGCAAGGTCAACCCGGTCATCCCCGAAGTTGTCAATCAGGTGGCCTACGAGGTAATTGGTAACGATGTAACCATCAGCTTTGCCGCAGAAGGTGGCCAGCTGCAGCTCAATGCCTTCGAACCCATCATTGCGTATTCAATGTTTCGCAGCGTCTCGCATCTGGCGAATGCGTTTCAGACACTCGAACATCGGTGCGTGCGTGGCATTACCGCCAATCCTGATCGTCTCAAAGAACATCTCGACCGATCAATTGTGCTGGTCACGGCACTCAATCCCTACATTGGCTACCAGCATGCTACCGAGGTCGCCCAGGAAGCACTCGAGACAGGCAAGCGGGTCTACGACATCGTGCTAGACCGTGGTTTACTCGACAAAGCAAAACTCGACGAAATCCTTCGCCCCGAGTCACTGACCGCACCCCGGGCTTTGATTTCCTGACAAAGCGTTTAAGGCAGGCTGGCGCGTTTATACTCGGTCGGTCTTACATCCGGCCGCATTAATATGACCCCAGCCACCTTAAACACCTCGCACCCTACTGCGCATCAATGGCGGTTATGGGGATTGCTTGGGCTCGGCATGTTCATTCATGCAGGGTTTGGCTGGCTCCTGACACTCTCCGTCGACGAAGCGCATTACATGCTGTATGCCGACAAACTCGACTGGAGCTACTTTGACCACCCGCCTCTGGTTGGCTGGATTCAGTGGCCCCTCGTTGTCATCGGGGCACCCGATGCTGTCATTCGCCTGATTCCACAATTACTGTGGCTACTGTCATGCCTGCTGGCACGTCAAATTGCACGCAATCTGTATCAGGTCGTCCCCGGCTGGAGCAGACCTGCACAGCGTCAGGCAGCAGGTCTCTGGGCTGTTGCTTTAATTTTGCTGGCGCCACTGATGCACGTGCTGGCGGTCGGATTGCTGCCAGACACCCTACTCATGCTGCTGACGCTCTGCTTAATGTGGGTTGTACTCAGACTGGCACATACGCCCACGCTCGTCCTGTGGATCGTATTAGGTGCACTACTCGGGCTTGGAGGACTAGCCAAATACACCGCCATCCTGCCTGCGCTCGCCATCATCCTGATTTTGTTGATGCGACACGGCCTGCGAATTTTGCGCACCCCTGGGCCATGGCTCGCACTGATACTCGCCAGTTTGCTCGTCATCCCGGTTTTTTACTGGAATGCCAGGCACGACTGGATTTCCTTTGTATATCAAATCAATCATGGCGCAGGCGGCACCTGGCAATTTCGTCGACTGGCCGCGTTCATCGGTATTCAGGTAGTCGCCTACGGCCCACTATTGATTCTGGGAAGCATTCTTGCCGCTCGCCATATTTTTGAACGTAAAGCAGTCCTGGCCGGCAGTTTATTACTGTTTTTCCTGATTCCCTTTCTAGTCACCGCCTACCTATCCGGGGGCGGAGGCAGTCTTCCGCACTGGACCGGGCCTGCCTGGCTGGCCATCACTCCTTTTGCGGCCAATGCACTCGCGCAATACTGGTTTGAAGCACACCATGCGCTAATTAAAGCATTCGTACGGGCGCAAGCGATTATCTGCATCCTTGCCTTTGCAATGCTGTTTTTCGTAGGAATACCCGGAATCAGCCAGGATCATGCCTGGGGTAAAAAAAATCCAATCGCTGACCTATGGGGATGGGGTACTGCGGGTGCCCAGGCACGAAAATTGGCTCAAAACCTGCATATCGACTCGATTTCCGTCAGTAACTGGACCCTGGCCAGCCGCATGGCCTGGTACAGCCGTCCCACCAAAGTCTTTGTTCTGGATGATCGGTTTGATCAGTTTGACCTCTGGTTTGGGGACATTCCTGCGGGAAGTGACAGTATTTTTGTAAACTGGTCACAAATGCGCTTTGATTTACCAACCGGAACAGGTGGTTTTGAGTCTTGCGCGCTGATCGATCAACTCGATATCATGCGCCTGGGCCGGACCGTGTCAGATTTCAGTTTTTATCATTGTCGCAACTGGGGAGCGGCGGTCGCCCCCCGTGCATCAGGCAAAACTCCTTGAAGAAAATATTCAAATCGATCTGGCCATACCTTAGAGTATTGTTGTCCTTGCTTCTGCTCTGGCTTGCAATTCGCAATATTGACTGGAAAACACTGACCCAGACCCATATCGCGATGCAGCCTGTATGGCTGATCCTGGCATGGTTTGTCATGACATGCGCCAACCTGCTGGCAACCGTCAGATGGGCGTACCTGATGCGTAGCGTTGGACTTCATCAAAGCTGGTGGACCTTCATCACACTTTACTTTACGGGTGGCCTAATCAATCAAGGCTTACCTAGCACAATTGGTGGCGATAGTTATCGCGTCGTCGAGGGCAGCCGAGCGCCCAGAACCACCTCATCCCCACCCCTGACACCACTCTCCGAAGAACTGCACCAGCCGATCGATTTGCATCAGGCGCCGCCGCGCTTGCGCCTGGGGTTTCTGGCCGTGACACTGGATCGCGGACTTGGCCTGATTGGTAACAACATCCTTGGCGCGCTCGGACTCATTGCAGGGGGAGCCATGATCGGTGACTGGGCGCAGCCACTAGGTGCCTGGACGCTGGCCGCCATGCTGTGCTGTTCGGTTTTTGCGTGCGTGCTGCTTGCAGTTAAAAGCTCGAGCACCCTGATTCAAAAAATCATGTCAAAACTCGGCATGCCTCACGCGATGGCAGGTTTGCGTATGGCCTTCGGTTGGCCCGCGCTCATCCCTCAAATGGTTTTGTCGGTCACCACCCACACGTTGGCCACTGTTGCCTTTCTAATGTGCCTGCGCGCCTTTGGAGCCACCGTCCCCTTCGAAGCATTGATGATTGGTTTGCCGGCACTTGGGCTATTGATGATGCTCCCCATCAGTATTTCGGGTTGGGGGCTGCGCGAAGCAACCCTATCGGCCGTTTTGACGCTATGGGGCGTAGACGCGGGCGTGACGGTGCTGGCCTCTGTTTGTTTCGGTCTTGTCTCGGTCGTGACCTATCTGCCGAGCGCAGTCTCCCTACTCAAGCGCCGTAATAACGCTGCGGCACACTAAAAAAAGATAAATCATGAGCTTAAGCGTCGACACTATGCGCACGATCGACCGAGTGGTCGGTGTGCCGCTATGCGCCCTGATCAGCCCGTTCATCGCGCTTTCAGACAAAATAAAAAGTTTATTTGGTGCAGGCGACCACGCGCCCAAGAAACTGCTTTTTATTGAACTCTCCGAAATGGGCAGCGCAATTATTGTTGATCCTGCGATGCGACAAGCCCAGGCGCGCGGCGCGGAAATATTCTTCCTGATATTCAAAAGTAACAAAGCCAGCCTGTCCTTGCTCAACACTGTTGCGCCTCAGAATATTTTTACTATCGATGCGTCCAGCGTTGGCAGTCTGATCCGTGACACTTTGCGCTTTCTGATTCAGGCACGTCAGCACAAAATTGACTGCGTGATCGATCTTGAGTTGTTTTCCCGCTTTACCGCGTTGCTGACGGGCATGTGTGGCGCGCGACGTCGTGTGGGTTATCACATATTCCACGGAGAAGGCCTCTGGCGTGGCACGATGCTGACGCATCGCGTGCACTACAACCCGCATATCCACATTGCTAAAAACTTTATTTCACTGGTTCATGCCGCTTTTTCAGGTAAACAAGAACATCCATTCAGCAAGATACATATCGCTGATTCAGAAATCAAGATTGCTCAGGCAAATGTCGACCCGGATGTTCGCCGGGCGGTGCTCGATCGCATCACCAAATTAACGCAAACGGCCAACATCGCTTTCGAATTAGGCACACAGCCCTTTTTACTGGTCAATCCAAACGCCAGTGAATTACTCGTGCAGCGTCGCTGGGCACCTGAGAGCTTCTCAAAGCTCATCGTTGCTCTCCAGAAAAAATGGCCAGACTGCCTGATTCTGATTACTGGTTCTCCAGCCGAACATGCCTACGTTGAGAACGTGCGCGTACAGGCCGGTGTACCCAATGCGTTGAATTTTGCAGGACAAGTTTCATTTGCGGAGCTTCCAGCACTCTATACGCTGGCCGATGTGATGGTGACCAATGACTCGGGCCCTGGACATTTTTCCTCGGTTACAAACCTGAGAACAGTGGTGTTGTTTGGGCCCGAGACACCAGCTTTGTATGGTTCATTAGGCAAGTCGATTCCAATCACGGCGCAACTCGCCTGCTCGCCTTGCGTAAGTGCTGCGAACCATCGCAAAACGCCCTGCTCCGACAATGCCTGCATGCGGGCCATCACAGTAGAACAAGTGCTGGAAAAAATGACGATCCAATATGCCGACGCCCTTATCCGTGCGTAATACCAATCTGCCACGCAATCAGTTCCAGGACTTAAAAACAATCCCCGCCGGGGCTTGGGCGCTCCCTTTCTTGCCACTGCTGCTTTGGATGGTCGCTGCGCTCGTGAGCACGCCTGCAGAGCTATTTCTCCAAATCAATCAAAAGGCACACGCACTACCTGATGGTCTTTGGGTCTTTTTTGATTTGCTTGGTAATGGCTGGTATGACTTTGCGCTTGCGACGCCGTTACTGTTACTAGCCCCCAAAAATCTGGTATCCAGCGTTTGCGCCGGAGCGATTGCGGGCCTTTCTGGCCGTGCACTGAAATTAGCCTTTGAGTTGCCTCGCCCTGCGTCCGTGCTTGATCCTGCAAGCTTTCATATCCTCGGTAACCCACTGACCTCGCTCGCGATGCCCTCTGGTCACACACTCACAGCATTCGCATTGATAACAGCGTTCTATTTCAGTACGCCTGCTGAAAAAAGAAAGCCTTTGCTCTGTTTATTTTTATTTCCGCTCACGGCCGGCATAGCTAGAATTGCGGTGGGTGCGCATTGGCCGGCCGATGTCATGGCGGGCGCTGCACTCGGAATCTTGGGGGGGCTGATCGGTGCCCAACTGTGCCGCAACATATCTCAACAATTGCTAAGACCGCAATCGTGGCTCATGCGTGTATTAGCCGCAGGATCAGCCCTGTGCGTCTATGTGCTGGTGAGCTCGGAAATCGACTTTACGCAAGCCTTGCCCTTTCAGTGGGCGGCGGCCTCAATCGGCACGCTCAGTCTGTTTGCCTTTGCAATACAGACTGTGCGTCGCCCACGCAGCTTCTGATTATTCACCTTATCAATTACTGACCGGTCTGCGCTTTATAGCGAGCGAGATTTTCTGCATTAGGAGGATACAGGCCTGGTAGCGCATGTCCCTTTTGCACTTGGGTCATGATCCAGTTTTCAAGGTTTTCCTGCGCAACCGATGCGGCTAGTACGTCATCAAGCAAAGCCGCCGGAATCAGCACAGCACCATCATCATCAACCACAACCACGTCACCCGGGAACACGGCCACGCCGCCGCAACCAATGGGCTGTTGCCAATCCACAAAAGTCAGGCCAGCAACCGAAGGAGGTGCGGCAGCACCCGAACACCAGACGGGCAAGCCCGTCCCGAGCACACCCGACATATCGCGCACAACGCCATCAGTCACGAGTGCCGCGACTTTTTTGTATGCCATCCGTGCGCACAAGATGTCGCCAAAGATACCGGCATCGGTCACACCCATCGAGTCAACCACTGCGATACAGCCCTCTGGCATGTCTTCAATGGCGGCACGCGTGGATTTAGGTGATGACCATGACTCGGGGGTCGCGAGATCCTCGCGGGCAGGCACAAAACGTAACGTAAAGGCACGTGCCACCAACCTTGGCTGCCCTGCACGAATCGGCTTGGTGCCACGCATCCATACATTACGCAAACCCTTTTTAAGCAAAATCGTGGTTAACGTTGCCGTAGAAATTTTCGATAAGGCGTCAACCACATGGGGTTCTAAATGCATATTGATCATGTTCGATTCCTGATTGATTTTCAGTGTGATTTTGATGCGTATGATTTATTTTAGTGCGCGTAATTTTTGTTCCTGGCGTCGTGTCAGTCTTTCAATATCCGCGATATCCAGAGCAGATAATTTTGGTCCGGGCTTGCGAATCGCGGCCGAGGCAATCACCCCTCTCTGAGCGAAAATATGCTTTCTGACCGCCAATCCAACTCCCTGCTGCTGCTCATATTTTGCCAGTGGCAAGTAAGCATCAAAAATATCAAACGCCCGCTCGACATCGCCCGCGGCAAAGGCGCGGCAAACATCGACCATCATCTCGGGATAGGCAAAGCCCGTCATGGCGCCATTGGCTCCACGCACTAACTCCTCAGGTAGAAACAAGCCACCGCCATTGCCCGTGAGGATTGAGGTTTTTTTCAGCTCACCTTTTTCCATCGCATTGCAAATCGCAGTGAGCTTGCCCAGACCGGGCCAGTCCTCGTGCTTGAGCATCACGCAACGCGGTGAATTTTTCAAAATCTTTAATACGACAGCAGTCGACATCTGTACGGTTGTTGAAACCGGGTGATCCTGTAAAACCCAAGGGACATCGGGTCCGAGTGTTTCGTTGACCATATCAAAATAGCCACAGATCTGATCATCGGTGCGCACGCTTGGCGGAGGTGCGACCATCACGCCATCAGCCCCCATATCCATGACGCTTTTAGTGAGCTCGGACATGGGTGCAAATCCCGATGCAGAGGCTCCCACCACGACTGGGACTTTACCCCGCACCCTGTTGAGCACTTGCTTGACGTACAAACGCGACTCCTCTGCCGTGAGTTTGTTCGCCTCACCCATGATGCCCAGAATCGTCAGTCCAGTCACACCACTTTCAAGGCAAAAATCGACCATCTTGTCCGTGCTCGCCAGATCCAGATCGCCATTGTCTTTAAACGGGGTAACGGTAATGAGATAGACGCCTGTAGCCGATGCGTTGAATGTACTCACGTTAAATTCCTGTGTCTCGATGTTGATTGGATACTACTTTTTACCAGTCTAGCGGAAAACCCACCTTCGAGATATCAGATCCTCAATGTGTGCAGCGCAGCATAAATATCTTGCATAGTGCGTGCTTAAACAATAGTCTACGATCATCAGAAAATAAGTTGTTTGAATTCGAATTCAAGCCATTAAGAGACAAACATGAAAGCCATACATAAAATCCGCGCATCCGCGATGCGCACAAGCGCAAAAGTGATGCTCATATGCAGCGTATTAATAATCGGTGCTCAGGCCACGGCGCAAGACTTTCCCAAACAGCCAATCAAGTTAGTCGTACCTTGGGCGCCTGGCGGCAATGTGGACATTACCGCACGCGCCGTGGCACCCGCCTTGTCTGAAATCCTCGGCCAGCAAGTCGTCGTAGAAAACAAACCTGGCGCAGGCGGATTTATCGGCACAACCGGTGTTGTGCGCGCAGCACCCGATGGTTACACCTTGATGTTAGGTTCGAGCGGTTCGATTTCTGTTGGCCCTGCTCTGGCAAGAAAAGCCCCCTACAACCCGACAACGGACCTCGCTGCAGTCGGTCCGATTCATTCTGTGCCGATGGTGCTGTCAGCCTCCGCCAAGGGCGGCATGAAAAGCTTTGCTGACTTTGCAGCCAAAGCCAAACAACCTGGTGAGGTCATCTCAATTGGTTCGGCCGGCAACGGCTCAAGTCAACATCTTGCCCTTGAGTTGCTTGCGTTGCGCATGGGCATCAAACTCAATCACATCCCATACAAAGGCAGTGGTCCGGCGTTAAATGACTTGGTGGGTGGTCAGATCGATACGATGATGGATCAGCTGACAGCCTCGATCGCCCATATTCGCAACGGCACAATCATTCCTATTGCACAGACGGGCAAAACACGCTCACCGCTGATTCCGGATGTACCGACTTTCGAAGAGCTCGGCATTCCTAAATTCGACATGGTGACCTACACAGGTATTTTTGGTCCGGTAGGCATGCCACAACCCGTCATGGATAAGTTGACCGCTGCGCTCAAACAGGCGCTCGCACGCCCGGAGGTGAAAGAACGTTTTGCAGGCTTAGGCGTTGACATCATTACGCTAGACCGCGCCACCTTTCAACAATATGTAAATGATGATTTTGCAAACTCCATGGCGATTGGCAAAGCAGCCAATATTGTCATTAACGAATAACATCCACGCTTTCAAGCACCTGCCCGAGCAAAAAACATGAGCCAAACAAAAGATCCCGCGACACAATTACAAACCATTGAGGCGCTTGAGCAAAACTACAAAGAAATTCTGGGTTTTGTACCCGATCGCATACACGCGCGGATTTCGCTTGGCGTCAAAACAGCGCCCGAGATGACCGAGGGTGTCGAACGCCTGCGTGCACAGTTGCTCGAGCCCGAGGCCTTGGATTTGAAAACAAGTCAGATGATGGCGTTTGGCATGTTGCTGATGAATCTGTCTCAGGCGGCAGAGAATCACGCGGTTGCGGCTTTGCGAGCAGGCGCGAGCGTGGAAGAGTTGCAAGCTGTGGCAGGCATTGCCTTCGTTTTCAGAGGTATCCCAGCGATTAATTTGTCCGGTGATGCCATTGCCGGCGCTCTTAAAAAAATTGAAGCCTTAAAAGGCTAGGGAGTTAAGAGCGAGCTTAGACACGATCCACAGGCCTCCATGTCCATTAGCCACTATCTCAAACAAATCGGTCGCGGCAGTAAAGGCGCAAGCAACCTCAATCGCGACGACGCACAAATTCTGATGTCGCAGGTTTTGTCACGCTCCGTGACAGATCTCGAAATTGGAGCATTTTGCATGGCGATGCGTATTAAAGGCGAGACGAGTGATGAATTAGCGGGTTTCTATGATGCGGTTAAACCGCTCTTGCCCCCGCTATGCTTCAATCAGCCCGTATTGTTGCTGCCCTCCTATAACGGCGCGCGAAAAACGCATTTGATGACGCCCCTGCTCGCAAAATGGATGTCTGAGCTTGGCTATATTGTCATCGTGCATGGCACGCACGAAGACCCTCAGCGTACCGGTTCGGAACAAGTATTCAGGGAGATGGGCTGGCCCGTCGTCTCGAATCGCGATGAACTCCAGTCGTTTTTGTCTCTGCACAAATTTGCTTATTGCCCGCTTGAGATACTCTGCCCCGAACTCAATCAATTACTGGCTGTGCGCCAAATTATCGGTGTGCGCAATTCCGGTCATATCCTGGCCAAACTGATCAACCCGGTGTTGTCTGATTCTTTTCAGATCAGCAACTACACGCATCCAGCGTATCCGGTGATCATCGAAGAATTTTTTAAATTACATACAGCCAATGTGGTTTCCATGCGCGGCCATGAAGGCGAACCCGTATCGAGCCCACGCAGGCTACCCGAGTTGAGTTTTCAGTTGCAACACGCGGAGCTAAACTGGACGAGCGAAGCGCGATACAGCGATACACCCTTTGAATATCAGCTTGGTATCGATGCCGTCTCCACGCACCAACTCTACGACAGCATTCTCAGTGGAGCGTGCCCTGCCCCGGAGACACTGCTTTGGCAAACGCAAGCCCTGAGCGAGGCATTCAAGCGTTCGGGTACGTTTCGGCCTATTGAGGGATAACAATTCGGCTGTGTCACAACCCAGGCGTAAAATCGCAAGATGAACTCAACACACACAACCGGCATTATCCTTTTTGCCCACGGATCACGTGACCCCCAATGGCGTTTTCCCTTCGAGGCCATCCTTCAGTCCATTCGTGCGCAGCACACCGGGCCGACTGAGCTGGCGTTCCTCGAGTGTATGGATCCAAGCCTGCCTAAAGCGATTGATGCGATGGCGCAAACCGGCGTAAAGCACATTAACGTTATTCCAGTGTTTTTAGCCGTGGGCAGCCACGTCAGAAAGGATTTACCCACACTGCTTGATGAGTCGAGAGCCGCACATCCCGCGCTGAGTATTACCGCAAGCGCAGCCATTGGTGAGCAAATCGACATCCAGCAAGCTATCGCCCGCTTTGCGCTCAGTACGTTGAACCAAGTGCCTCAAGCTTAGTGCTGATGCATCACCTGCTTCCAAGCCTTTAACTCTGTCTGCAGCGTCTTGGCAAATGCCGCAGGACTATCCGACA
>CAIPID010000112.1 GCA_903865015.1 uncultured beta proteobacterium
ATCCGATTCAAACCTTTGTCTGGCACGACAACAAAGCGACCGGAAGGATCAAAAGGATTGAAATGCGGTTTGGCGAAGGCTTGTTCGACGCGGTGCGGACCAGGTGATCCTGGTAGGCTTTCCAGTTGTTTAACCGGGGCCAGCGTGCCGTCCGGATGCACCGGCAATACGGCGAGCGTACTCGTCCAGTGGTTGGAGACGATCAGGAATTTTTCTGTGGGATCTAAGGCCAGATGAACTGGATTTTTACCCAGACAGTCCTGCTGCTGCATGAGCGTGAGGTGCCCTGTCTTTTTATCTACGCTAAACGTGCTGACATACTCAAGATCTCCGTGCACGCTATAGAGCCTGTCGCCTGCCTGATTGAGCAGCAGGTAGGAGGGATTGGCTAAGCCTGCGACTAGTTGTACGCGCTCGAGTTTTTGCTGATCGGGTGAGACTGCAAAAACACTCAGCCCCTCGCCACGCGCGTTGCGCTCTTTAGAGGTCCGCGAGCCTACATAAGCAAACATGATTACTTGACGCTTAACGGGTCAATCGCGGGATCTGCGGCAGGCGCAACCCCAGCACCCTGAATCCCGTGTCTGGTCATGGATTCTTTCACAAAGCCCCGGGCTTTCATGTCCTCTACAAAGGTGCGAAGGAACAATGCTGCCTGTGGTCCACGGTCCTTGGGCACGCCCATCGCCTGGCGGATCACCATAAAACGTTCATTGAGCATGCGCACACCTTTGACATCGCGCGTGTCGGCTTCGAGTTGTTGTCTGACGCCAGCCGCTACCTCAAAGCCCTCTTTCAGAAAAGTCGACACAACCGCTTGTGAGGAGGGTGCGCGCTCGATCTGTGCTTGCTTGATATTGCGTGTCAAAAATAAATCGTAGGCGCTACCTTTACCTACAACGATACGATTGGCGGGCACATCGACTTGCGCATTGCTGGTGATGGGGGAATCGTCGCGGACCAGGTAGTAGCCTTCTATCAGGACGTACGCCTCTGTGAAGGAAATTTCTTTACCACGCTCTGGGTCTACTGCAAAAAAGCCGATATCGGCGCGTCCAGACTCAACAGTCGCCACTGATTTGCCAGCGGTTTCATTCACAATCAGTTCGACCGGCACGCCCAGGCGTTTGCCGAGCTCCGTGGCGAGATCAATGGATATGCCAAATGGCTTTCCCTCCGCGTTCAGGTTAGCTAGAACCGGGTTGCCGACATTAAGCGAGGCGCGCAGAACGCCGGTTGGCGCAAAAGCTTTCACGATTTCTGTTTGCATGGATTGAGTCTCCAGTGTGTTTTTTTGAGTGGTTTGTGCCGCAACCTGACCGCCATAGAGCGCTGTGGCAATCAATATGCTTAAGTGAACAATACGTTGCATAAAAATTGAATATTCCCTGAGAATGAAGCTTGCTGCAAGCGCGCGGGTAATTACCGCAAATATAAGCCTTTGAGAGTACTGTGCAAGACAGGTTGAGTACAAGTTCAAATGCTAAGTTTTTCTGTGTTG
>CAIPID010000113.1 GCA_903865015.1 uncultured beta proteobacterium
TCTTTCGGCGTTCTGGTCATCGGTGCATCAAGAAATTCGCAACCCGCTTCGATCACAAGTTTTGAGACGCGATCGGTCGAGGTAGGGACGGCCGTTGAGCAATCGATCACCGTGCTTCCGGTAGTAATGCCTTTGAGCACACCTTGTTCACCCAGAAGCACGTCTTCGACTTGAGGGGTGCCGGTTACGCACAAAATGATGATGTCAGAACGACTGGCAAGCTCTTTGGGTGTCTTGGATACCTTTGCGCCACTGGCAATCAAGCCGTCCAGGGGTTGATTGCCAGGATGATCCAACACAGTCAGTGGATGGCCGTGTTTGAGTAAGTTGGTCGCAATGCCATGACCCATCATGCCAATGCCGATCATTCCGATTTTTTTCATGATCAGCCAGCTTTTTTAACTAAAGGACAAACACTTTCGCTGAGGGGGCGGAAAGCCTGATCACCCGGGATAACTGAAATGATCTTCATCAGATCCCAAGGACCTTTTGATTCTGAGGGCTTTTTCGCTTCGACCAAAAGCATGTCGTGAACCATGCGGCCATCGACACGGATTTTGCCTTTTGTTGCGAAAAAGTCGTTGATTTCAGTTTCTTTCATTTTGGCAGACACGGCATCTGCGTCATCCGTACCGGCTGCGGCGACCGCTTTCAGGTAGTGCATGGTTGCTGAATAGGTACCTGCTTGTACCATTGAGGGCATCGCACCATTATTACGCTCACCAAAACGTTTCGCAAAGGCACGCGTTTCGTCGTTTCGGTCCCAATAAAAGCCATTCGTAAAGGTCAACCCCTGGGCGACCTGTAAACCGAGTCCTTTGATGTCTGTAATAAAGACAAGCAAGGTGGCAAGTTTCTGACCCGCTTGAACGATGCCGAACTCCGCAGCTTGGCGAACAGCGTTTTGTGTATCAGAGCCCGCGTTGGCCAAACCAATGACCTTGGCTTTTGAAGCCTGTGCTTGCAATAAATAAGAAGAAAAATCAGGTGTGTTCAGTGGGCTGCGCACGCTGCCCAAGACTTTGCCGCCGTTTTCCTGCACGACGGTGGCGGTGTCTTTTTCAAGTGCATGACCGAAAGCATAGTCGGCTGTAATGAAAAACCAGCTGTCTCCGCCGGCTTTGGTCACTGCTGCGCCGGTGCCATGCGCAAGCGCGTAGGTGTCATACACATAATGCACACCGTAAGGTGAACATTCTTGATTGGTGAGTGCAGAGCTGGCCGAGCCTGCGAAAATAATCATGCGTTTTTTATCGCGAGCAATTTTTTGCATGGCGAGCGCCGAGCCAGAGTCCGAAGACTCGATAATCATTTTGACATCATCCTGGTCGTACCATTCCCGCGCACGTGCTGAGGCGATATCGACTTTGTTTTGATAATTCGCTGAGAGAATTTCAATGGGACGCCCGAGAACTTTACCGCCAAAGTCTTCAGCAGCCATTTTCAGTACATTCACCATGCCTGGGCCACCCAGTGCGGAATAGGTGCCTGACATATCAACCATTGCGCCGATACGGAAAGGTTTTGCATCCTGCGCTTGGGCTGCGGTCGATATCAGGCCTGATGTAAGCAGTGCGGTGGTGAGAAGTGATGAAAGGACTGATTTTTTGAAATTCATAATTTGTCTCCGGTACTGAAATAATCGTGCGATGTGTATAAATCTTACATATTTTTAATTAGCCCTATATCTTGCCTCAATCCAAGACTAAATACACCTCCTGCAACAAAAGGAAAACCCGTACTTGAAAACCCGTATCGCCAGGTTTTTTCTTAACAGATAAATAACAAAATCTGAATGATTTACAAGTAAAAACAGTTCGTTTTTTAAATATCAATATATTTTTATAACGTATTGTTTTGAATGGTTTTTCTGTCGATATTTTTTTGATTTATTTTGTCTGTTCACTTTCGATCGTATTGGTGTCAAGTCGCTAGAGCTACGTTTTATATTTGTATGACAAAGCGAATAAGTTATTTGTTCAATACATCTTAAATCTGGACGTTCCATGATATACATGATTAACCACTTGCCCGCATGGCAATTATTAATTCTATTTGCTGCAATTTCGATTTGTCTGATGTTCTTCTTTCATAAGATAGTTCGATTTTTTTTAGATAAATATGTTCCTGGTTATAAATCTGATTTAGCGATCAATATTCATAATTCTGTTTCAACTATTTTGGCTCTGATTGTTGCTTTTTCAATGGTTCAAGCCGTTGCAACCTATAAGCAAACCGAACATATCGTTCGCCAGGAAGCCGTCAGGATAAATAATTTAGATCGTTTGCTCGTCCGCTATGGCAGTGCTGATCTGGAACCTGTTCGCATTGCGTTGAGACAGTACGCGCAATCCATTGTCACAGATGAGTGGTCAGCGATGGATGATGGGCATATGAGCAAGAAAACGGATGCTCTTTTCAAACCTGTATCAAAAGGTGTGATTGATATCAAGGCTGCCACGCCAAGAGAAAATTCGCTCTACAGTGAAATGATCAAATTGACTGACTTATTGGCTGACTCAAGAAATGATCGGCTCGATGCTGCGGAGTTTTCAATTCCTGCCGTGTTCTGGCTTTTGATTATTGTGATTTTTTTATTGAAGTCGTGTTTGTCGGCCTTTGCGGAGCGCTCGCGCAGTGCGGATTTTGTGCTGGCTGTGCAGATGGCGGCTTTCTCATCTTTGTTGTCGCTGACATTTACGTTTGACGAGCCGTTAAAGGGTGATGCTGCGATTAAACCGACTGCGATAGTTGAAGTGATTGAAGTGATCACTCAGCGAAGCAACTAATTTCACGTGTTCATAATCAAGGATCATCATGTCTGATTGGCTTTATTCTCAGTCTGAGTTGGGTATTTTTTTCTTCGGACTGATAGGCTCGGTCGGACTGATGTACTTAATGTCCTTTGCCTTAAGGCGAACATCGATTATCGCTGAGGTTTCTGACCATGAGAAAGAGTTTCTGATCGCTATTCAATCGGGACTCGTTGCCTTGAGCGCGATCGTTTTGAGTTTTTCGCTGGTATTGGTGATTACTAACTTTGAACGTGTTGACAGTAATGTCGCATCGGAGGCTTCTCGCATAAACGATGTGGACAGATTATTGCAACAATACGGAGATCCGAGCCTGAATGCTATTAGAGAGAATTTAAAAAAATACACAACCTCTATCCTTGACGACGAATGGCCAATGCTTAAAACAAAAGGAGAGGGTGTTGAGACCGGGAATCTTTTTGTGCCAATTTCAGATGCAATTGGGAAAATTAATCCAACCACAATGCGTGAATCCGTTATTTTTTCTGAAATTTTAAAAAAAATGAATGAAGTAATGGAATTACGCGAGTCTCGTTTAGAAAGCGCTCATATTGGTCTGCATAGAATTTACTGGATTGTTAATTTTTCTATCCTGCTCGGTGTCTTGTTCATGTCGGCGGTCGCATTGCTGCTGAACAGATGGCTTACAGCCGTTGGTATTACGCTGGAATTAGCCGCACTGATTGGCTTAATGACCATTGTTTTTGCGTGCGACCAGCCTTTCAAAGGGGCCGTCTCAGTGAAATCTGACGCCATTTCAGATGCACTGAAAACGATCGAAGCTCGCCAGAAATAATCTTTCACCTCGCTCTATCAATTTTCAAAGGTATAGTTGAGATGAATTTTTATTGATTCTGGAGACGCGTAGTGAAGCTGACGGTGGGAAACAAACTCTTTTTAAGTGTTCTAACCGTTACGCTTTTTATTATTGCGTTGATTATTGGTCTGGCTGGCTGGAGTCTGCGCGAGGGGTTTTCAAATTACCTGACTCAAACCGAATTAAACCGGCAAGAGCTGCTTGTTAAACGATTGCAAGAAATCTACGCAGCACGAGGCAATTGGGATTTATTTACAGAGTCAGACGCGAGTTGGAAAAAATTTGTCGAATCCATCTTGTTGATGGAACAACAAGAGTCGCTTCCATTAAAAACAGGGCTGATTACGCCTGGTTCGTCCCTGAGTGTGCAGACACGTTTATTGAGTTTGTCCTCTCTATCCCTTTCCGCCGTTGATACGCCTGACTTTAGATCGGTTCAACTTGCCCAGAATTCAAATGCGCGACCAGGTCCGCAGCGGGGCGAGCCAGAGCGAAGGCCCCCACCTAATGCTTTTCAGGAGTGTCGGGGTAAGTTCGAAGGCGACACGGTCCTGCACAGTACGCCCGAAGGGTTTGTGAGCTCCACCTGTATGAACTCGCCCGAAGGGTTGGTTGCTCGCCCTGTTCGACCCGATGAGAACATCCGACGGCCCCCGGAGTCGTCCGTTACGCCGCCAATACCTACACCTAACCCGACGGTTGCGCCACGACCCACGCAGGTAAGGCCCAAAGTGACAGAGACGGTGAGGCCAATACCTGCCAATGAGGCGGCCCAGACTAATCCGCCCAAAGATAGTGTCCAGACAGCTCCTGTTGCAAAAGAGCCTCCTCCTATATCGATTGAGCTGGAGCGGCCACTCACAACATTGGCACGACGCTTTATTTTGATGGATCGGGCGGGCGAGCGCATCGCAGGAGTTAGGATCAATCCGTCTGATAGTGTCTTGAGTCGGCCCTTGATGCATGAGGGTAAGCTGATAGGTCAACTAGGCCTGGTTGTGACGGCGTCGTCGAGCGTCATTGATAAGGCGTTTATCAATCACAGCCTGTACATGCTGTTCATCGTCGCGGGCGTCGCGTTTCTGTTATCTGTACTTGCTTCGCTTTGGATGGCAGGCCATGTCAAATCAATACTGCGAAAAATCACTCTCGCCGCACGCAGACTCGCGTCAGGCGAGTACTCAATCCGCGTGGAAAGCGAGCGAAGTGATGAGTTCGGTGATTTAGTTCGTGACTTTAATCGGCTTGCACATGCGCTTGAGCAGCATGAAAATAACCGAAGACTCTGGGTGGCGCAGACCTCGCATGAACTGCGCACGCCAGTTTCAATCTTGCGGGCCCATATCGAAGCACTTTTGGATGGGGTGCGTAGCCCTGACCGGCTGGAGTTTGAGGTCCTCCTAAAAGAGATCATGCGGCTAGCTAAACTTATAAATGATTTGAATGATCTGGCACGTGCGGACTCGGGTGCACTTGCTTTTCAAAAACGACCGGTTGATCTGGTTGCTTTGATCAATGGGATGGTCAGTACATTTTCCGATCGCTTTGAAAAACAACAGATCATCATCACCACAGAGCTAAGTGATACAGCGCATGTCTTTGGTGATGCAAGCAGATTGAGTCAGCTTTGCGCGAATATATTTGAAAATACGTTGCGATATACGGATGCCGGAGGGGAAATTCGTGTAGTGGTCCGAAATATCGATCATTACGTTATGCTGGTTGTAGAAGACAGCTCCCCTGGCGTAGAGTCTACGGTTCTTGCTTCGCTGTTCGATCCCTTCTTTAGGACAGAGCAGTCTCGTCACCGCGAGACGGGTGGTTCCGGATTGGGTCTGGCGATTTGTAAATCCATTGTCAGTGCCCACGAAGGAACTATTTTGGCTGAGCACTCAATATTAGGTGGTTTAAAACTCACCATTACCTTACCTTGGCTCGAGTCCAACCAATGAATACCGTCAAAGGTCGTGTGTTAATTGTCGAGGATGAAACGGCTCTGGCTGAGGTGGTTGAAGACTACTTGCGTCGCGACGGTTTTGAAACATTGCATCGTTCTGATGGTAATGAAATCCTTACTTTGATTACCGCGTCAGAATTTAATATTATTTTGCTGGATGTGATGCTGCCTGGCACAGATGGTTTTCAGTTGTGTCGAATGATCAGGAACGTCTCTGCGATACCAATCATCATGATGACCGCGCGGGTCGAGGAGATTGATCGCTTGATTGGCCTTGAGCTTGGGGCGGATGACTATATCTGTAAACCCTATAGCCCAAGAGAGGTTGTTGCACGCGTCAAAGCGGTCTTGCGCAGGCATGCCCCTATCGTACCGAGTCAGATTGCCTTACCTAAAACATTAGAGATAGATCGCACTGCATATGTTTTAAGAATTTTGGGAAAGAAAATTGAGTTGACTCCTTCAGAGTTTAAATTGGTGGCGGCGATGGGAGAAAAACCAGGCCGTGTATGGTCGCGATCCCAGTTACTGGACGTGTTCATGGGGGATAAAGATGTTTTTGATCGAACGATCGATAGTCATATCAAAAATATCAGAAAAAAAATAGCATTCATACA
>CAIPID010000114.1 GCA_903865015.1 uncultured beta proteobacterium
AAGGCGTTGTATTTTTCAGGGCGATTAAGTCGGATGGTCGCGATTTTGTCGTGAACCTCGAACACCAGCTGATCAGTCATGATTTCTCCATTTTTTAATTTTCTGTGCGGGCGTTAATGCGCAGCGAGATTTGCCTATTCTAGCGAATGGCGGCAAAAGAATTACCTTATGCCCGAAAGCTTACTCAGCGTGCTTAATACCCCGTGATTTGGCGAGTTTGACCCACATATCCAATTCCCGATCAACATAGTCTGCAAACTCTTTTACCGTCATATCTGAAGGCGATGCGGCCTCTTTGGCGAAAACTGCACGCATTTTTGCCGTCGCAGATACCTCGCGGATCGCCTGATTCAGGGCCTCAGTCAGACTGACAGGCATATTTGCAGGGGCATAGACACCGAACCAGACATCCACCTCGTAGCCGGGCAAGTCTTGGGAGACAGTCGACAAATCCGAAAAAAAAGCAGAAGGCAAGGCCGAAGTCACCGCAATCGCGCGAATTTGTTTGCCTTTTAGTGCCCCGCCAATTGATGCAGGCGCAGTAATCATGGCCTCAATGCGGCCACCGATCATATCGGTCAGCACCCCAGTAATGCCTTTATAAGGAACATGGTTTATATTGATACCGGCCATGGAATTAAATAACTCGGCCGCCATCTGCCCGATCGAACCTATCCCTGCAGAGCCGTAATTAATTTGCTGCGTCTTAGCTGCTGCGATCAGCTCTTTGACATTTTGATAGGGTGTCTCGTTACTGACCACCAGCAGCATCGCCCCTTGAGCAACCATTGCTACGGGAGTGAATGATTTACGCGGATCAAAGGGGAGTTTTTCCTCGACTGCGGCACGTGTCACAAATGAATTAGAGCTGAACAACAGCGTCGCACCATCAGGCTTGGCACGGGCCACCTCTGCCGAACCGATAATCCCACCCGCACCAGGCTTGTTTTCAACAATGACGGTAATTCCGAGTTTGGTGGAGAGCTGCTCACTGAGCGCACGTGCAAACACATCGTTACTCGCACCGGGGGTAAAAGGCACAATCATGCGAATGACCGGGGGCAACGTTGCTGTCGCACATAGAGCAGCGCCCGAAGTAAACCAGCACGACATACCTAAAATACACATCAGACCGAATCTGATTCGATCCATCAAAGCTTTTGCCTGCATAATGCCCCCATTTTTTTATGTTTTTTCTCATTTTGACATACTCTAAGCTACGCACAGACTCAGGCTATATACAATGCAAGAAATATCAATTTCATCAATAAAAACATAAGTGGCGCGGAGACAACCATGCGTAAAACGATTCGATCAGCAATCGGTGCAAGCTTAATCGGTATGTGTACTTTTTTGTCTGGCACCGCCCTGGCACAAAATACCTACCCCTCAAGACCCATCACGATCATCGTGCCCTTCGCACCAGGCGGCAACCTTGATGTAACAACGCGGATCGTTGGTGCTGAGCTATCCAAAATTTTGGGACAACCCATCGCCGTAGAAAACAAAGCAGGCGCAGGTGGGGCGATCGGTCACCAGGCCTTAGCTCGGGCCAATCCAGATGGATACACGTTGCTCACGACAGCCAATGGTAGCTTTACCGTGACACCCAGATTACAAAAGGGCAAACGTCCCTTTGAAGCCAGGGAGTTTGCTCCGATTGGCATGATTGGGATTACCCCGCAAGTATTAGAGGTCCGTGGGACAGAGAAATTTAAAACCTTCAACGATTTTTTATCTTATGCCAAAGCCAATCCAGGCAAGGTCACGGTCGGGCACTCAGGTAATGGCACCACCAATCACATCTCACTCTTGCAGCTCGAAGAAGCCGCTGGCATCAAATTGAATATCGTGCCTTATAAGGGGTCGGGGCCCGCACTATCGGATCTGCTCGGTGGACAGATTGATGCCGTCGTTGATCAGCTCCCCAGCTCAATGAGCTATTTAAAAAGTGGCAAGCTCTCCCCTCTCGCGGTAACGACTATCCAGCGCGCACCAGATCTGCCGGATGTTCCAACCTTTGCCGAATTTGGGTTGAAAAATTTTGATGTATCGACAGCCTCTGGTTTACTTGCACCAGCCAACACGCCCACATCGGTGATTGAGCAATTAAACAAGGCGTTGAACCAAGCCCTGAGAAATAAAGACGTGGCTGATCGCCTGATTAGCCTGGGGTCGGCACCAACGCCCATGTCGAGTAAACAGTTCAGTGAATTTTTAGCCAGTGAGGATGCAAAAGCTGAGGCGCTGGAGAAACGTGGGGTGCTGGTGGCGGAGTAAGCAATTAAATCATTCAATCGATTTCAATTTTAATCGTCTGACTTAACGCTTGCACCCGTGCTATTTCCTGCTTGATATACGCAGCGAATTCTTGAGGGCTACTCCCGACGATCACTGCCGCCTGATCTTCAAATGTTTTACGGACTTCCGGATCCTTGAGAACCTTGGATACCTCACGATAGAGTTTATCGACAATCTGTGGTGATGTTCCTGCCGGAGCAAATAACCCGTTCCAGGACGCAAGCTCAAGATCGTTAATACCCGCCTGCGCCATGGTGAGTACATTTGGCAACTGGGGCAGAGATTTTGCAGACGTAACAGCCAGCGGTCGCACTTTTCCTGATTGAATATAAGGAATGGCAGACAACGCGGTCATAAAAAATAAATCTACTTGCCCGCCAAGCAGATCATTTAATGCCAGTCCAGCCCCGCGATAGGGAACATGCAACAAATTAATGTTTGCACGCATCTGAAATAATTCAGCCGAGACATGCGGCACACTCGCACTACCCGTGGAGGCATAACTCAATTTGCCTGGTTGCCGCTTTGCGAGTGCGATCAACTCGGGGACTGAGTTCACCTGCAAGCTCGGACCCACCACCAGAACTGCGGGCGACCTCATAATTTCAGTGATGGGTGCAAAACTCTTTTCCGCATCAAACTTCACATCTTTAAACAAGACGCTGCTCGAGACCAGTTGGGAGGCCGCGATCAAGAGGGTGTATCCATCTGGCGCACTCGTTGCCACAATTTCTGAAGCACGATTCGAGCTTGCGCCAGGCTTGTTGTCAACAATAAATGCCTGACCAAGCGATGCTTGTAATTTTGAAGCAATCAAGCGTGCAGTCAGATCAGTTGGGCCGCCGGCTTGATACCCAACGACTACTCGAACAGGTTTATTTGGATAATTTGCTGCAGCATCTTGGGCAGATACTACTTGAGAAAACAAAGCAAAGCCTGCGAGCGACAGAGCGACCGCTATTGAGCGAAAGAGTTTTGTTCTCATGGGGCGACCGCGCGTATCGCTGCCAATCACTCGGGAGTCAAACACTCCGAAAGGATTGACAGACGATAATAATCAACCAGAAAAATTACAGTTTGTAGGCCTGGCGTGCAATCAGTTTCCACTCTCCAGCGACAAAGCGCCAGACGTAAACAACATCGATCTCGACATGTACAATCGTGCCCTTTGCACCGGGATCGGTATCGGCCGAAATGTGATTTCTGACTACAGCCGTATCACCCTGCATATGGATGGTTTGTTTGGAAACATCGATTGTTTTGAATACAGAACGCTTTTTCACTAAAGCGTCAATAAATTCCGCTTTAGTTTCCAGGCGTCCGTTTGAGTGTCCGTAGGACAGCTCTGGAATGGCGATTTTGTCTAACTGCTGTGGATCAGCAGATTTGATTGCAGCATTTAAATTGTCCATCGCTTTAGCAACACCCGCCTCTGTTTGCTGTGCCGAAGCATTAGCACCCAAGCCGATAAGCAAAGCCAAACCAAAAAGTTTAATAATTCGAATCATATATGTCTCCAGATATTTTTTTTGTGGGCGATGCTCTGAGCTAAACCAACTTTTGGACTAGCCTGAAAATCGCTTTGCTTAATGTAGTCCAAATTACGGAATTACTCTAGAGTCACATTTGCTTACAAATTTCCACGGGACAATCTTGTAACCTACGGTTGTATACGTATTGTGATTACCCACGGACGTACCTATCATCCTTACATCGCTGACAATTCTCAACACGCCCAGAGGATAATGATGGAAAAACGCGTCACTACGTTGGAAGTTCGTATGGATCAAACAGCAAAATCCATTGATCGACTTGATCGTTCGATCACCGAGTTACGGCTGGATATGGATAAAAAATTTATCCACTTTGAAGAAAAGATGGATAAACGATTTATCCGGATCGAGGAAATCATCGATCGTAAATTTTGCTGGGCGATCAGCATTCAACTCACGAGCATGCTTGCCATGATGGCAATGATGGGTAAGATCGCCCAGATTTACTAAGTCAATCACACGCAAGCAAATGATTTGAGTATCAACGTAAACAATCAACAGACAAAAGGATCAATGGAAAAACGCATCACGACACTTGAGGTCCGTATGGATCAAACATCGAAAGCCATTGATCGACTTGATCGATCAATTACAGATTTACGTATCGATATGGATAAAAAGTTTGTTCATATCGAAGAAAAAATGGACAAAAAATT
>CAIPID010000115.1 GCA_903865015.1 uncultured beta proteobacterium
GCAGACTGTGCATCAGCTCGAGCAACTCGCTCGCGATCAGGGCACCACGCTCTTTACCGTGGTGCTGGCCGCCTACGCCGCTACCCTGAGCAGACTTGCCGGACAACAGGACGTTGTCATCGGCGCACCTGTGGCGGGACGCAATCACACATCTCTTGAAAATATTGTCGGCTTTTTACTCAATACTCTCGCATTACCCATATCCACAGAGGGAGAATGCTCGGGGATTTCTCTGATCGCGCGGGCACGCAAAAGCGTCGAAGAAGCACTCAACGATCAAGACCTTCCTTTTGAGAGATTGTTAGAGGGCTTAAACCTGACCCGCTCATTAGTCAATACGCCCGTTTTTCAGGCGATGTTTGCCTTTCAGAGCGATGCGACGCCATCGTTCTCATTTGAAGATCTCGTTTGTAAATCGCAAACCGTTGATTTGCCAACCGCCAAATTCGACCTGACGCTGCATCTAAGCAAAGAAGCTGATGGCACGCTCAGGGGAGATTTTGAATTCGATCAGGACCTGTTTGAAAAAACAAGTGTAGCTAAATGGGTCAATGCTTTTTGCACACTCACTGCTGCACTGTGCCACGATCCTGAACGACCCGTTGCGCTCCTACCTCTTATGGATATTGAGGCACAGGGCGAACTCATTGCGTCAAGCGCAGGCGCATCCATCGTTGTTGATCCAAACTATTTAATCTTTACACACGCATTCGAAGATCAAGTCCGGCGAACGCCGCAAGCTGTCGCATTGATTTCCGATAGCGGCGTCATGACATATAAAGAGCTGGATGAGGCGTCAAATCGTCTCGCTCGCTACCTGCTTAAACAAGGTACGCAAACCGATCAAATCGTCGGCATTCTGATCGATCGCTCACCAGAGATGATTATTGCAATCATCGCAACAATCAAAGCCGGTGCAGCATACTTGCCCCTGGATATCAACTATCCAACAGCTCGCCTCACCTATATGCTGTCCGATAGTCATGCCGTCGCGCTGCTGTGTACACGCGCGAGATTTGAAATACTCAACGAAGGCAAAGGTGATGAGCCACTGCCTGTGGCATGGATACTCGATGATCCGATTGTTGCCCAGGAAATCGCAGCGTTCTCTGACAAACAGCTGTCAGACAACGAGCTTTCATGTCCTGTCACGCCCAACAATCTCGTTTACGTGATGTATACATCTGGCAGTACTGGAAAGCCCAAAGGGGTGAGCTTTTTACATGGCGCACTCGGCAACCTGGTCAAGTGGAAAGAAGACTATCTGCCAAGCAACACACCTCGAATTTTGCAGTATTCGCCGGTTGGTTTTGATGCCTCCGCACAAGAGATTGCTTCGGCCCTATGCAGCGGTGCAACCTTAGTCATGGTTGATGAACAATGCCGGCGAGATAGTCGTGCATTGCTTGAGCATATGCATGCGCAAAAAGTCCAGCACTTATTCGCACCATTTGTCGTATTGTCGAGTCTTGCAGAGGCTCGCAACAGTTTTGATCATGCGGGCTGGCCACACGAAGTATTCACGGCCGGTGAGCAATTACAAATCACGCCAGAAATTCGCGCAGCATTTATCACGCACCCCGCATCGCGGCTGCACAACTTTTATGGTCCGACAGAAGCCCATGTCGTCAGTAACTTCTCGATGCCTGAGGATCCAAAAGAATGGTCAGAGTTCCCCCCAATTGGTGAGCCCATATGGAACACGCAACTCTATATTCTCGACAAGTCCTTAAATGTCGTTCCTGATGGAATTGTGGGAGAGTTGTACATAGCCGGCATTGGATTGGCGCGCGGATATTTAGGTAAACCGGGCATGACAGCAGAAAAATTTATTGCTTGCCCATTTACGGAATCCGGCGTGCGCATGTACCGTACTGGGGATCTGGCACGCAGACGCAATGGCCAGATTGATTTTCTGGGTCGCGCCGATGAGCAGGTCAAATTACGCGGCTTCAGGATTGAGATGGGTGAAATCGAAGCGGCGTTATTAAAATATTTTGACTGTTTCTCTCAAGTCGCAGTCATCGCACGCGATATCAATGGCATTAAGAGTCTGATCGCCTACTTTGCAACCTATCCTGGACAGGTTGCGCCTGCGAGAGCTGAACTGCGAACGACACTCGCTGCGCACTTACCCGAATACATGGTTCCTGGCTATTTTCTTGAAGTGGAGCGTTTGCCTCTTACTCCAAATGGCAAGCTGGATCGTCGGGCGTTGCCGCTACCAGAGGGACGTAACAATGAAAGTATCTATCGTGCGCCGTCAACGGAAAACGAAATATTACTGTGTCAGTTATTCAGCGAGATCACAGGCACAGAACTTGTGAGCGTGGATGACAGTTTCTTTTCCATTGGCGGTCATTCCTTACTTGCCATGCGTCTGATTGCCAAACTCCGTTCACTTAACGGCACAGTACTTCCATTACGAACATTGTTCGAATTCACCACACCAGAGTCACTTGCTCCACACCTTGAATCGTTAGAAGACGATGATGAGCCAATGCTCATCCGAGGTTTTGGTCGTATTACTGAGAATTGAAAATTGACAACTAAAATCAGCTTATCTTACGGACAACGTCGACTCTGGACACTGGACAGAATCGAGCAAAGCGCCGCGACCTACAACATGCCAATCGCTGTACGGTTGCATGGTGCAATTAATACGAGTGCGTTGGCAAGTGCGTTGCGATTAATTATCGAACGTCACGAATCCCTGCGAACCCTGATCACTGAAACTGATAATGGTCATCCTGCGGGTATCTTGGCAGATATTCCAAATCAACAAGATCTGTTGCAGATCACTGATCTGGCATCGCAACCCATGAAGGAACCAGAACAACGCGCTGAATTAGTCGGCAGGCTGATTCGCGAGGAAGCCTCTACGGCGTTTAATCTTGCTTGCGACATTCCCTTTCGCGCAAGACTGATCGTCATCAGCGCCGTTGAACATATTCTGCTGCTCACCATGCACCATCATGCTGGGGACGGAATGTCCTGGTCCATCATCGGACAGGAACTCAAGCTAGCTTATGCTGCGTTTAATAATAATCAGTCACCTGCACTACCCGAATTACAAATCCAATACAGCGACTGGGCGCATTGGCAAGAAGCCGTCCTGAAAAAGAAACTTGAAACAAAACTCACACGATCCAAAGAAAGATTATCGAATATCCCTGAGTGCCTGACATTACCCCTTGATCATGTGCGCCATCCTGATCGTGCGCACCAAGCAGGCTATGTTCCTCTCAACATTCCTGCAAAAGTCGTCCAAGGGCTTGAAAACCTGGCTCGCGCATCACACACTACATTCTTTACTGCACTACTTGCCGCTTACGGAGCGTTGCTTAGCCGCATAGCCGGGCAGTCAACTGTTGTAATCGGTTCGCCGGTCTCCGGACGGACGCGTACAGAGACAGAACAAATTGTTGGTTTCTTCCTTAATACCCTTGCTATTCCTGTTCTGACGCATTCACAAAGCACGGCGCGCGATTTAATTAACCAAACAAAAAAGCAAGTCGAAGCAGCAATCATTGATCAGGACTTACCTTTTGAATTATTGGTTGAGGATATTGGAGTAGCGCGCTCACTCGATCACACCCCCATATTTCAAACGATGCTTTCCTATCAAAATCAGGGTAGCTCTGATTTTGCATTAGCTGGCACAACAGCTGAAACAGTACCGGTCGGTCTGGCAACAACGAAATTTGATCTGACGCTTGCGCTTGAACCACAGGCATCCGGTGACGTGTCAGGCGTCTTTGAATACGACGCAGATCTTTTTGACCAAAGCAGTGTTGCGAGTTGGGCAAACTGCTTTGTCAATCTAACCGAAGCCATGCTCGGCGCACCTGATGTAGCCGTGATGGCCTTACCCATATCAACGCGTGCGCAACGCAGCGCGGTGCTCGCGCAGTCTTGTGGCGCGCAAGTAGACCTGTCTGCCCAGCCGCTCAACCTGGCGGAGCTGTTTGCCGCCCAATGCGCGGCGACGCCCGACGAAATCGCCCTGATTTTTGAGTCACACACCGGCACACACAC
>CAIPID010000116.1 GCA_903865015.1 uncultured beta proteobacterium
GCACATCACCACCGATCAGTGTGGATTCGGTGTGACCACCGGTAATCGCAGCGAATTTACGTGCAACTTTTCCGCTTTCAGTCTGACTGCCTGAAATCGCAACACCGATGTAATCAAGCAACAAACGCTTGACTGCTTTTTTTGAAGCTTCTGACAAACCTGCGTAATTAAACTGGCTAAAGTGCGCGGCGACCTGGTCCGCGATGGTAGTACCTGTAGATGCGTGTTTCATATTGAGTTCTTTTAGTTTGAAATTTGAAAAATGGGAAATAACGTTAAATAAAAATTCAGCTAGCTCTCGGCGCAGCAAGGATCTTGAATAACTCCGACGTGTTTTCCAGTTGATCGAGCTGATCTACGAGCTTGATCACCCGATCGATGTCAGAACCTGATAAGCACGACTCCACGACGTTACGGAATTTGTAGACAACATCATCGACTGAGAGCGGATTTTCAGGGCTGCCCCGACGATTCAGAATTTCATGATCGAACCTGCGACCATCCTTAGTCGTGACCGCTACACGTGCAGCATGACGATAGGCAGGGCCCATCGCTTCGATTTCAGGGTCAATGCGCGCGTTGATACGTTTAATAAAGTCGAGTATTTTTGGATCGGCCAGTCTATTTTCGGCATATTGCGCAACGAACGCCTTGCCATCGAAACCGATCACTGCGATGCCATAAAAAAGGTTCATCTGCGCCGCCGTCACCCCTTGCGCTTTGTACTCCCAGGCACAATGCGTGTATGTCATCGGACTCATCCCAATATCTACCTGAGCAATATCATCCGGTGTCAGCTGATGCGTTTTAAGTAAATGACTGAACGCGTCCAGCGCGGAGTGAATACTTGTCACACAGGCATGCGGCTTATAGCCAACTTTGCCTGTTTCCCAGACTGTCCCCAATTCGTCGGTTAATCGTGAGGCATTCGGCTTATCCGAATACGAGCTCAGGTAGCCGCCGTAACCCGCCTCAAGCACATCTGAAATGCCAGTGAAGTCACGTTGTGCGAGGTATGCAGAGTACACGCCACTTTGCGCCGCACGTCCCGAATGAAAGCGTTTGACCATTGCGCCCTCCTGGGCGGCCATCAGTCCACCAGCCTGCGAGCCGACAATACCGAGGGCATGCTGCATGCGCGATGCGCTGAGGTTAAGCATACGTGCGGCAGATGCGGCCGCCACAAACACACCTGATGCGCCCTGCGGATGAAACCCCCTGAAAAACAACCCCATGGTTGCGGCATTGCCCACGCGGGTGCCGATTTCATAACCAGTCGTCATCGCTGTCAATAAAGTTTTTCCGCTTGCCCCGCCCGCCTGCTCTGCCAAGGCCACTACGACAGGTGTGGCGATCGATCCGGCATGGACGATTGACTCTTTATGGATGTCATCGAGCTCAAAGGCGTGACCTGCTGTCGCATTCACAAGTACAGCACCGGCTACAGACGTTTTTTGACCAGAACCAAAAATCGAAGCGACCGGACGTGCGCCCTCCTCTTCAATCATGGCCTGCACGCGCTGTGTCCATGGCAGCGTGGCGCCGAACAAGCAGCATCCAACACTATCAAGGAAACTTGTTTTCATGCGTTCAATTACTTCGCGAGGAATATCCTGATAATGAATATTTGACGCGAACTCGGCGAGGGTTTTAGTTGCGCCTGGCAACAACGATGGGGTGTGAGCTTCCATAATCTCTTTAAGGTTGATACATAACTAAATAATTTAATTTCACTCGGGTTTTAATCCTGCCTGATGCGCGATCTTTGTCCATTTCGCGACTTCGGCTGCGATCAGCGCTCTCCAGTGCCCAGAGGATTGATCGCCCTGCACGACATCAAATCCTGCGGCCATCATTTGTCGACGAAAGGCTGGATCTTTCAAGATCTCAACGACTTCGTGGTTAATGCGCTGAATGATGTTGTCTGGTGTACCCGCCGGTGCGAACATCCCGCTCCATTGCACAGTTTGAAATCCGGGTAAACCGGATTCAGCGATCGTCGGAAATTCAGGCAAGGTCGCGGCCCGCTTATCATCACCGATTCCCAGTACGCTTAAACTGCCTGCCCTGACATGCGGTAAAGGTGCAGCGGCGCCACTCATTGAAATTTCGATCTGTCCACCGAGCAGATCATTAAGCATTGGACCTGCGCCTTTATAAGGGACATGGACAATATCTGTATTGCTCATGATCTTAAATAATTCCATGGGGAGCACATTCGCATTGGAGCTTGCGCCATAGCTCAACCTGCCTGGATGTGCCTGCGCATAAGCGACTAACTCTTTAACGTTCTTAATCGGCAACTTGGCATTGACCATCAACAGCACTTGTTGATTGGCAGTTTGAACAATGGGCACCAGATCACGCGCGGAGTCATACGGCATCTTTTTACCCATGGCGACATTAAATGCCTGACTACTGCCATCGATCAGCAAGGTGTAGCCATCTGGCGCAGCTTTCACCACAATTTCGGTACCAATACTGCCATCAGAACCCGGGCGATTTTCGATCACGACGGCAACGCCCAAGGCATCACTCAATTTGCGCCCGATCATTCTTCCAAGAATATCTGTACCACCACCAGGCGTATAAGGAACAACGAGTTTGATGGGTTTGTTCGGCCAATCTGCCGCATGCGCGCCGGGCTGTAAAGCAGAAGAAAACACGAATCCAGTCAGACATGCGCCAACTAAGCGCAATATCTTTGCAAAATTCAGCCGCTGGATGAATCGGATCATGGGTTTCAATTTGTTATTCGATCACCGTGCCGGAGGCTTTGATCAAATCCGCCCATTTCTTATATTCCGCATACAGAAATGCTTTTGTTTGCGCACTATCCCCATTGATAACATCCAGACCAGACGCCTCTAGCCTGGCTTTGACTTCAGGCATTTTCAAAACGGTCGAAATATTTTTTTGAATATATTGCACGACCTGTGGTGACATATTGGCAGGCCCGAGCAACATATACCAGGTTGTCGAGGCATAGCCTTTGATACCGGCCTCCTCAAGCGTTGGAATATCTGGCGCGATCACCGCGCGTTTGGATCCCGTCTGCCCCAAAGCGACAATCCTTGGATCCTTTAAATACGGGACACTCTCAGCGATAGGCTGCATGGTGACATCCACATCGCCAGACATCAGATCAATCATCGCAGTACCACCACCACGATAAGGGATATGAATGTATTGCATCCCGGTCATGTTACGCAGCACATCCATCGATAGGTGCGATGAACTCCCATTGCCCGAGCTCGCAAAGCGTATTGCGTCGGGCTTGCTCTTGCCCGCAGCCACAAGATCCTTGACTGTTTTAACCGGCGATTTCAAACCGGCCAATAAAACAAGAGGTGCATCCCCCACCAGCGCTATCGGGGTGAAATCATCTAACTTATAACTGACCTTTTTATACAAACTAGGATTGATAGCAATACCAGGCGTGCTAAACAACAAGGTATAACCATCGGGTTTGGCTGCGGCAACGGCAGCAAATGCAAGATTGCCGCCTGCGCCGGTTCTATTTTCGACGACAAACTGATTACCAGTCAGATCAGTCATTTTTTGCATCACATAGCGCCCGACGATGTCAGAACTCCCACCGGGTGGAAAGCCGATCATCACCTGTACTGGACGCGAGGGATACTCCTGCGCCTGGACTGCGCCACCAGCGCTCAGAATTAAACAACCAAGCAACACCATCGAAGAAAATAATTTCATGACTCGCCTTGTGTGCGTTTTAGTGCATACGAATTAATAAGTCGGATCAGCATCGAGTCTGACAGCAATGCCTTCCAGTGCTTTCGAAGCGGCAGGATAGCGCTGCATCACGAGAGGATCATGGCCGGGAACGATGTGTTTGAGTGAGTCTGCGAGCTGTTCGAGCTTGCCATAACCATCAACGGCCTCAGCAACGTTGAACATCGTTGTGAATGCGCGTTTCTTTTCAAAATGTTCGTAATAGTGGCTAGTATCCGAAGCGAGGACAACCCAGCCTCGACGTGTATGAACGCGAACACATTGCACGCCGTGGGTATGACCACCGATGCGATGTATAGATACGCCAGGCGCGAGCTCAGCCTCGCCGTTATAAAAACTCACACGGTCCTTGTAGACCATGCGCACCATACCAACGACTTCGTCGACCTCATAACCATGGTTAAATTGTTTGTGACGCATGTGACGCCCCGTCGCATATGCCATTTCATCATCCTGCAAATGGAATTGCGCGATAGGGAAACTGTCAAACGTCCCGACATGGTCATAGTGCAGGTGCGTGATGATGACATCTTTGACTTTTTCAACATCGACATCCAACAAGGCCAAACCTTCTGCAGGAGTCCGCAATAGTGTGCGTCCGCGTTTCGCTGCGATCTCTGCTCCAAATCCGGTATCCACCACAAAGGTGTGTTCGGGACTGCGAACGACCCATAGGAAATAATCCATCGGCATTGGGCCATCATGGGGATCGCCGCCGATGAAATGATTTTTACGCAATGCATCGCGTGTCGCGTATTTCACTGCGAACACTTCGTATTCTGGCAATGTTTGTGAGTTTGATTGTGCAGCTGTCATGCTTATTTACCTGAAATAAAATGTTGATCAATACTTAAACCGACCATCCATGCATCACGGATCGCCGCTAAAAAATCTCCTGGGGCATTGCAGTCGCCCACCTGCGCGTAGGGCACCCCTAATGCAATGACATCATCCACTACCGCGGTGTTGGCACGCGGACCCGTCGCAAAAATAAGCACATTACCGATATCAAGCGTAGTCGTTTGATCCAGACCGATCTGCACCTCTATATGCCGCGCTGTCAGCGATTGAATGCGACATTTAGTGATGACGCGCACTCCGTCTTCTGCGATACGCTCCAACAGTTCAAATTTATTATTACGCGCCATGCCGTTAGCCGCTGCCGCCTGCATCTCAAGCACCTGAATATCGCATTTCTTTATGCGCAACAAATCTGCGATCTCAACACCCACCATCCCGCCACCAATCACCGTCACTTTTGCTCCGGCCGCGATTCGCTCTGGATGTGCAAATGCATCCCATGCATGCATGATTTGGATATCGGCAGATACATTGGAGGTATCGATCGGCGGGTCACGCGGCACGGAACCTGTCGCCACCACCACATAATCAGGATTAAACGCACGCATCATTGCGGCGTCAGCATTGACACCCGTTTTCACGGGTACTTTCATTTCCGTAATTTCTTGCCAGCGATAGTCCCATACGGGTTGAACTTCAGTTTTATCTGGCGCTGCGACAGCGAGATGCACTTGCCCCCCTACTCGCGAACTCTTTTCCCAGACTTCCACTTCGTGCCCGCGTCCACGCGCAATACGTGCTGCTTCAATTCCTGCGACGCCGGCACCTAAAATCAATACACGTTTACGTGGCCCTGGTGGTGGCGCAAACAACTGCGGTTCAGCATATTGCAACGCCTCAAACTCCGTACCTACCATTGGATTCTGTACGCAGGAGACATCTTTCTCCAAGGTCAGTCTTTCAAAACATACATTGCAAGCGATACATTGGCGGATAGGCGCCTTGATTTCGCCAAAGGCCTTCAGCGCCCAGTGCGGATCGGCGTACAAGGCACGCCCTACGGATACAAAGTCCGCACTGCCTGATGCCAATACTTGTTCAGCGTCGGCGCCTTCGACAATACGACCCGCTACAAAAACAGGGATATTGAGCGCTTCTTTAATGGGCTTAGCTGTGGGTGCCAGACAGCCTCGCGGGAATGACGGAGGCTGAATACAGTACTTGGATAACTGGGGGCTCTCATTGCTGCCACCAGACAGGTCAATCGCGGCGACTCCTGTGCGCTCAACCGCCTGCGCCAGCTCAATGATTTCTTCAAGCGTGTAGCCACCCTCTACAAACTCACTCGCGCTTAATCGCACTACCAGGCAAAGATCCGGTAAAGCCTGATGCACACGATCTATAGTCTCAAGCAGCATACGCATCCGGTTCTGGATCGAGCCGCCATATTCATCTGTACGCTGATTGACGCGACGCGTAAAAAACTGCTGAAACAAATATCCGTTTCCCGCATGAATTTCAATACCGTCGTAACCAGCCAGCCAAAGTCTTCGTGCAGCGGCTACAAATAATTTCTGGATTTCATGAATTTCAGATACCCGCAAAGCACGCACTGCGTCGCCTGTGTTCGGATTAATCCAGTCCGAAGGACCGACTGGCTCCATATTCAATACCGCACGTCGCAACAATGCACCACGATGATTGAGTTGTCCAAACACCCGACAATCATGCGCCTTGATGCCTTCTACAAGTTTGGCAAGCCCAGGAATAAATCTATCGTGATAGCAACACAATGAATTATGGTGAGAGCGTGCGGACTCGGTCACGATCATCGCCTCAGTCATGATCATGGCCACCCCACCGCGCGCACGTTCGGCGTAATACTCGCAATCTCTCTGGGTAGAAAAACCGTCTGTCGTACTGTAATTTGTGCCCATCGGCGCCATCAGTACACGGTTTTTGAGCAGTAAATTGCCGATCTGGCCTGGTTGTTGCAACAGCATGTAGGTTCCTTCACGCCAGAAGTATCTCTGGCGAGTTGTCTCTGTATCCCTTAAGGGAAGTTGTTATTTTGTTTTTTATCGCTAACCCACATCCTAACTACTGATTTATTTTGGGTCAATCCGATAAAATGAAAAACAATACTGAATGAATTTCACGAATCGGCCTATCTAAACATGCGCAACCTCAATGCATTACTCGTTTTTGCCAAAGTGGCAGAAACCTGCAGCTTTACCGTCGCTGCCCAAAGACTAGGGTTGACTGCGTCTGCGGTCAGTAAATCTGTGGCGCGCCTGGAGCAAGAGCTCGGCGTCAAACTGCTGCAACGCTCTACTCGACTGGTCAGCCTGACCGATGAAGGGGCGACATTTTTTGAGCGCTGCCGCAACATCCTGGCTGAAGTTGATGACGCGGAGAGCGCAATCACCCTCAGTACCGCAACGCCCAAAGGCAAATTACGCGTACAAATGCCGGTCGGTTTCGGTCGCCGAGTCATTGTGCCAAAATTACTAAGTTTTACGCAAGATCATCCGGATTTGATTGTTGATGTCGAGCTCAGCGACCGGGTGGTGGATCTTGCCTACGAAGGAATGGACGCTGCGATTCATATCGGCCCCATCAGTGATTCTCGCATCATTGCAAAAAAGCTATGCAGACTGACGTTTTCTGCCTGCGCATCCCCTGAATACATAAAAATACATGGCGTGCCTCAAACACCCGAAGACCTCGCGCAACACCAGTGCCTAGCCTATTTGCTCCCGATGACCGCTGAACACAGACCATGGCAATTCTCGAAAAATGGACAAGTCGTCTCCCAGACCGTGACGGGCAACCTGAACATCAACAATGCGGAATCTCTGCTTGAAGCCGCTGTCGCCGGCGGTGGCATCACGATGATCAGTAACTTTATCGCTGCCGAGGCCTTAAAAAGCGGCAAGCTTGTAAAAGTACTCGCTGAGTACGTCGTGGATGGTCCAGAGGTTCACGTGGTCTATCTGCCTCGACGTAATTTGTCCGCAAAAGTCAAAGCGTTTATTGATTTTCTGACCATTGTTGTGAAAGACATCGAGGGCGACTGAAAAGTTTGTTTAACAATATTGTTCTATGCAGCGCTCAGGTATGATCTTTTTCAAACTCCGAACTAGAAAAATGACAACAATGACATCGAACCTCAAACCTTTAAAAATATTTTCTACCCTTGCCGTGCGTAATGTGTTGAAAACGATTACGCCCGATATTGAACACGTCACAGGACGCGCTGTTGAATTCGACTATGGCGCAACGGTGCAACTTTGCGAACGCATCCGGGCAGGCGCTCGTGGCGATATCGTATTTGCTGTGGCAAACGCAATTGATGAGCTTGCAGGCGAAGGCATTCTGCGCGCATCCAGTCGGATTGATCTCGTCAGTTCAGACGTCGGCATGGCAGTCAAACAAGGCGCATCTGCTCCTGACATCTCAACAGTCGAAGCATTAAAAGCGACGCTGCTCGCCACGCCCTCCATAGTGATGTCCAAGCAAGGCGCAAGCGGACTGTATTTTGCAGGGCTGATCAAACGACTGGGTATCGAACAAGAAGTTCTCGCCAAGGCCACCGTTTTAGCTGAGGGCCTCACAGGCGAGCCCGTTGCACGCGGAGAGGCCGTGCTTGCCGTGCAACAAATGAGCGAACTGATGCAAGTCTCGGGCATTAATATCTTTGCCAAACTGCCGCCCGCAGCGCAACAATCGACGATTTTTTCTTTGGGTATATTCAAAGAGTCAACTGAAGATCAGGCGATCAGCGCAATCGCTGCGCTCATGCGCACACCAGCAGTCATCGAAGTGATTCGGGGACAGGGACTTGATCCACTGTAGTTTGCGTATCAACCCGTTAAAAGCTGAACAGCCGGACAAAACATGAACCATGAAAATCTGCACGACCTGACACTTGCCGCAGCCGCACAATTAATTGGCAGCAAGCAACTCTCTCCGGTCGAGTACGTAGATCATTTGAGTGCTCGCACGCAATCACTCGATGCGCAGATTCATGCTTTCATTACCCCGACTTTTGAGCTGGCTCGCAAACAAGCGCAAACAGCCGAAACCGAAATCATGGCGGGCAATTATCGCGGACCACTGCACGGGATCCCGATAGGTGCCAAAGACATTTTCGAGACAGCCGGCATCCTCACAACCGGCGGTTCACGCACAGGCAGTCACCATATCCCAAGGCACGACGCCGCCATCATCACCAGGCTCTATCAATCTGGCGCGCTGATGTTCGGCAAGCTCGCCACCCACGAGTTCGCGCATGGCGGGCCCTCGCTAGACCTGCCTTGGCCTCCTGTACGCAATCCATGGGGGCTGGACAGATTTACCGGCGGCTCCTCAAGCGGCTCTGGCGCTGCAGTGGCTGCGGGCTTTATCCCCGGCGCACTCGGCTCGGATACAGGTGGTTCTATTCGCGGGCCGGCATCTTTTTGTGGCGTTGCTGGTTTCATGCCCAGCTCGGGTCTGGTCAGTCGCGCAGGTGTCATGCCCAACTCATTTTCTCTGGATCATTGCGGCCCCATGGCACGCACGGTTGAGGACTGCGCGTTGATGTTGCAATCTATCGCAGGTCATGACCCCGCCGATGGCAATAGCTTTACACAACCAATCCCCGATTATCACCAATCACTAGAAGGTGGGATCAAAGGTTTACGGATCGGTGTGTTGCGTTCGGTTTGGGAAAAAGAACTACCTGTCAGCGATGATCACAAACAAGCGCTTGAGGAGGCGGTCAAGGCCTTGCAAAAACTTGGCGCTATCGTTGAGGACTGTCAGTTGCGTCCCATGCAAGACTACATGGATGTCAAAGTGGTACTGGCTGAAACTGAAATCTTTGCAGTCCACCAGCATGGTCTGATCACGCGGACCTCGGAATATGGGCAGGACTTCCTGACACGCATTCTGCCTGCGGTGATGTTCCAGTCAATCGATTATGTTGCAGCCTCGCGTGAACACCAGAAAATGATCGCGCAGATGCAGCCGATTTATCAAAAATATGATTTATTGTTGATGCAGAGTTTTGGACCGGCTCCCACCATCAGTGCGCACCGCCCGATTAATTTCTGGAAACGCGCTAACGCTCAGGTTCCCGCTAACATTACAGGTGGACCTGCGTTATCTATATGCTGCGGCTTTAATGCGTCAGGATTGCCGATGGGAATGCAACTAGTCGGGGCGCCACAAAGCGACGCACTAGTACTACGTGCGGGGCACGCATACGAACAGGCGTGCGTCTGGCATGCAGCTCGGCCTGATCTTAATTCAAACACACGGGCCCCAGAAATCCATACGCCCGACTTAAGTCCCGACACAAGCGGTTGCGACGAACAGACAAAAAACTTAGCGATGCGCATGGCACAGAATGCGGGTCTGCGGCTCAACGACCACCAACTCAACCTGCTGCTCGAAGCCGCTCCGTATGCACTGGCGATGACGCAGCGTTTACGCAAAGCAAGGGATTGGTTTGATGAACCTGCGCTATGCTTTCGACCAAATCACTAATTAGCACCTCTTACCTACCATCGAATCAACGACGTTAATTGATCAAGGACTCCACATGAAAACCTATCGTATCGCCGCCATTCCAGGCGACGGCATTGGCAAAGAAGTCATTCCCGAAGGACAAAAAGTCCTGCAAGCTTTAGCAGCTCAGGACCCATCGTTGAACTTTGAATTTGAAAGCTTTGACTGGGGTGGCGACTATTACCGCGCGCATGGCGTCATGATGCCCGAGAATGGTCTGAATGCTTTGCGCGATAAAGATGCGATTCTTTTCGGCTCAGCCGGTGATCCACATATCCCGGACCACATCACATTGTGGGGTTTGCGCCTCAAAATCTGTCAGGGCTTTGATCAGTACGCCAACGTTCGCCCGACCCGTATCTTGCCTGGCATCGATGCACCGCTCAAGCGTTGCACCCCGGAGCAACTGAACTGGGTGATCGTGCGCGAAAACTCTGAAGGCGAATATTCCGGCGTCGGTGGCCGTGCTCATCAAGGCCATCCCATCGAGGTCGCCACAGATGTCAGCATGATGACGCGCGCGGGGGTCGAGCGCATTATGCGTTATGCCTTCAAGCTCGCTCAATCTCGACCACGCAAACTGCTGACCGTTGTCACAAAGTCGAATGCACAACGTCACGCCATGGTGATGTGGGATGAAATCGCGGTTCAGATCGCGAAAGAGTTTCCCGATGTCACCTGGGATAAAGAGCTAGTAGATGCTGCAACAGCACGCATGGTCAACCGCCCCGCTACGCTCGATACGATCGTAGCGACCAACCTGCACGCTGACATTCTGAGCGATTTGGCTGCAGCTTTGGCGGGTAGCCTTGGTATCGCGCCAACTGGCAACATCGACCCCGAGCGTCGCTATCCTTCGATGTTCGAACCAATCCATGGCTCAGCCTTTGACATCATGGGCAAAGGCCTTGCGAATCCAATCGGCACATTCTGGTCGGTCGTCATGCTGCTTGAACACCTTGGCGAACAAGCTGCAGCAGATCGACTGATGAAAGCGATCGAGGAAGTCACTGCCAATCCTCGTTTACACACGCGGGATTTGGGTGGCCTGGCCACCACGGCACAGGTAACTGCGGCGGTGTGCGAAAAAATTGCCTGATCGGATAGTTAATTGCCTGGTCTGATAGTTTTTACTCCATAAGTATTATTGATAAAAAAAAGCAGCCGTGAAGCTGATTCACGGCTGCTTTTTTTATGATGAATAATGATGGAGTGAGTTACCTATTTCACTTCTCTTTACCCATCACGTAGTCTGGCAAGAAAGTCACGACATCGGGGAATACCGTGATGATCAGAATACAGACAACCAGACATAAAAAAAACGGGATCGCAGCCTTGGCGATGGTATTGCTGTCTTTACCCGTCATATTCTGCAAGACAAATAAATTAAATCCGACAGGCGGTGTGACCTCGGCGATCTCAACGAGCAGCACAATAAAAATACCAAACCAAATCAAATCGAAACCAGCTTTCTGAACCATTGGCAATACCACGGCAGCAGTCAGCACAATCATGCTGATGCCATCTAGCGCAGTCCCCAGAACCAGATATACAAGCACCAGACACCCAATCAGTGCATACGGAGATAGATGCATACTATTAACCCATTCGGCAAGCTCACGAGGCACCCCTGTAAAGGCCATGGTCTTGGTCAGAAAAGCCGCGCCAGCCAGGATACTCATAATCATGCAACTGGTCCGGGTCGTCCCCATCAGGCCTTCCCAGAAGTTTTCCCAGGTCAGCGAGCGACTGTACGCCGCGATGACCAGTGAGCCAAACACGCCGTACGCTGCACACTCTGTTGCGGTAGCGTAGCCGGCGATCAGCACCCAGACGATAAAAACAATCAATCCTGCGCAAGGAATCAAATTGCCGCTTTTTTTAATTTTCTGCCAGAAGCTAGAGGGAGGATCAGCCGCTGGGACTTTAGATGGGTTGCGGATCGACCACCAGGCGATGTAGCCCATAAAGAGCGCCATCAAAATCGCCGAGGGAATAAAGCCCGCGAGAAAAATTCGAATAATGGACGCATCCGCAGCAACGGCGTACACCACCATGGTGATGGACGGAGGAATCAAAATACCTAAAGTGCCAGACGTTGCTAAAGCGCCAAGAGCTAAATTCTCATCGTAGCCACGTCTTTTAAGCTCGGGCAGCGCGACTTTCGAAATCGTCGCACAGGTCGCAGCCGATGAACCGCTGACAGAGCCGAAAATCCCACACCCCAGAACAGTCGTATGCATCAATCGCCCAGGAATGCGATTCAACCACGGCCTCAGACCTTCGAACATTTCTTCACTGAGCTTGGTACGAAAAAGGATTTCTCCCATCCATATAAATAAGGGTAGCGCGGCAAGTTCCCAGGAAGCGTTACTTTCCCAAAATGCGGAAAATAAATTTTTACCAGGTTGGGTATTGACAAAAAACGCTTGCCCCACCCAGCCGCAAATAGCAAGCGTCATCGCGATCCAGATACCGCCAGACAACAGCATCATCATAATGATGAGCAAAAACAGACCAATTCCAAGTGTTTCCATGACTAAATCTCTCGTATCTTTTTTGCGGGTTCAAACTTCAGAGGAAAAGTCGCCCTTGGCATGGCGCTCTTCGACTGCAACAACATAGGTTGGGCGATTACCGCGTACGACGATGACTAACTCGTCAATCACTGCAATAAAAAACAACCAAGCCCCCACTAAAAATGACAACTGTGGAATCCACATCGGGATCGGTAATAAACCGCCCGCGGTATCTTTGAACTCCCAGCTTTCGTAGGTGAACAAAGTCGCAGACCATGCCAGATAGCCCACTGCCACCGAGGCACAAGCCAAGGACACTAGCTCGAACCTCTGACGTGCGGTAGGTGTCAGCTTTTCTATCAGTAACGTTACACGGACAAAATCTCCGTGTTTGAATGCATGGGCCATTGCAAGAAAAGCAGCGGCGGCGCACAGCCATGCGACAACATCGTTGACTGCGCCCGTTCGAACGCCAAACTCTCTGAGTACGCTTTGACCGATCATGAGTACACAAATGGCCAACACGCATAGTGCGGCTATGCCGCCAGCAACGAGATATAGGAAATCAAGAAACTTTCTCATGCAAGGACATAGCCTTTTAAAAAAACACAAAAATATGAACGATTACTTTGCGGCGGGCACAAGCTTACGATATGTGGCAATCAGCTCAGCACCTTGAGGAGCAGATTTCTTTTCCCAATCAGTCAACATAATCGCGCCGATTTTTTTAAGGTCCGAGGCAAAGACTGCGCTTGGAGGCGCAACGGTCATGCCACGTTCCGCCAAGATCTTTTTAAAAGCATCCTCTTTTTCTTCACTGATCTTCCAGCCACGCTCTTGCGCTGCAGCAGCCGCTTTAGTGACGACATCTTGCGTTTGCTTATCCAAGGCATTGAAAGCTTTAAGATTAATCAGCACAGCGTTCTTTGGAATCCAGGCCTGTGCTTCGTAGAAATATTTCAGACTTTCATAGGTCTTACTGTCAATACCCGTGGCGCTTGATGACGCGTAGGTCTCAACAACGCCTGTTGCCAGCGCTTGGCTCAATTCAGCAGCCTGAATCGTCACTGGCTGCAAATCCATCAACTCAGCCATTTTCGATGTGGCTGGAGAATAAGCACGCCACTTCATGCCTTTCATATCAGCCATCGATGCGAGAGGCTTTTTGGAATAAATACCTTGAGGCTGCCACGGCACCGTGTATAGGACTTTCATGCCCTGACCTTCCAGATACTTATCCACCGCGGGAATCTGAATCGTTTGCAAAAGCTTTGCGTCAGCATAACTAGAGGCAAGGAAAGGTACACCATCCATACCGAACAATGCATTCTCGTTTTCGTAGTTGACCATCAGAATCTCGCCCAACTGTGCCTGACCACCCTGAACGGCGCGTTTGATCTCAGTCGCCTTGAACAAAGAAGCATTCGCGTGCACGTTGATCTTGAGCTTTCCAGCGGTGGCGGTATCCACTTCTTTGGCAAAAAACTCTAGGTTTTCCGTGTGAAAGTTTGCGGGTGGATAGGCGGAAGGTAAGTCCCACTTTGTTTGCGCACCAGCCAAACTACTCAAACCTAAACAAACCATAGCAGCGCACAGCCGTGTGAGTGTGGAACGATTCATAACGTCTCCTGAAGGAAATCAAGGTAGCAAAAAATTATCAAAATCAAGCTCCGCACGAAACTTAAAACTTGATTACATGAAGCATAATTACACACAAACTTACAAATTAAAAATCTAATCTATGGTTTTCCCTAGGCTGGTGCAATGCACGGTCTGAGGCACCAAAACGGAGCGAGACAATGTCGGCAAAATATGAGTTGCTGTTACGCGGTAATAGTCTGAGTTTTAAAGGCGGTTTTTTCGGTTTATGTAACGTCGCTCTCGTAACCGCTGAGGACGGTACACGTATACTTTTTGATACTGGCCATTACTGTGTCAGACGCGGTCTGATCAATGGATTAAAAGACCGAGGTCTGGCTCCCACCGATATCGACTTGGTTTTCTTATCGCACCTGCACTTTGATCATTGCCAGAATCTGGACTTGTTCAAAGGGGTACCTGTTTGCGTGGGAGAGACTGAAATCGCCTACGCACACAATCCACATCCGGAAGACATTTTCGTACCATGGAAAATTCACGATCTATTGGCGGATTTCGAGCTGCGCGTCTTGCCGAAACAAGGCTTGATCGCACCCGGAATTGAGCACTTCGAAGTACCGGGTCACACCAAAGGGTCTCAGGCACTGCGGTTTACCCAAGCGGACGGCCGGCGCGTTGTGCTGGCGGGTGATGCAGTGAAATATCCCAAAGAGATTCTGGCCAAGGTCAGTGACATGTGTTTTGCTACACCCGAAGAATCCCGTCAGTCTATCTCTGAAATTTGTGAGGGCACGGATATTGTCGTTCCTGGGCATTATCCTGAGATTTTCAGACGCAATGGGGGCTGGATCTGGGACGAATCCCCCTCTATTGAACTCATCATGCGTTAGATTGCTGCGCATTCGTGATGAAAGTCATTTCGTGACATAATTTTGGAGAGACACATTACACAATAGAGCATAAAGAATGCCTGAGCATGCACAGCATACAAGCACCGGTCCGTTTGCCGGACTGGTGGTCATAGAACTTGGTCACAGCGTCGCGGCCCCCTTCGCCGGACAAATATTCGGCGAATTAGGTGCCCAGGTTATCAAAATCGAAAAATCAGACGGCGACGATGCCCGTAAATGGGGGCCGCCTTTTTGGGAAGGTGCCTCCGCATTTTTTCAGTCGCTGAACCGCAACAAAGAGTCGGTTGTCTGCGACCTGCGCAATCCAGAACAGCTCGAAGCACTCAAAACATTGATCTGCGACAAAGCAGATATCGTGATCCAGAATCTGCGCCCAGGTCACGTTGAACAGCTAGGCCTGGATGGTCCAACATTACTCGCACGCCAACCCAGGCTGATTTATTGCAATCTTGGCGCCTTTGGTAGCACGGGCCCACTCAAAGACAGGCCCGGATACGATCCGCTCATGCAAGCCTTTGGCGGCATCATGAGCACGACCGGTGAGCCTGGGCGCCCTTCGGTGCGTGTCGGAGCCTCAATTGTTGATATGGGTACAGGGATGTGGAGCGTAATCGGTGCGCTAACGGCCTTGCATGAAAGACACACTACAGGAAAAGGTCGCGTTGTAGACGTTTCTTTGTATGAGACTGCGACTACCTGGGTATCTCTACTCGCCTCGCAATTTTTAGCCTCAGGCCAACTGGCAACGAAACAGGGGTCTGGCGCACCTGGCATTGTTCCCTATAAAGCCTATGCCACAGCAGATGGTGAGTTGGTGATCGCAGCAGGTAGCGACGGGCTTTTCAAATCACTCTCGGCCGTCGTCAGTCATCCCGAATGGAAAGACGATCCGCGCTTTCTCGACAATCCTGCCCGTGTCGCGCACCAGCAGGAACTTTATTCGATGCTTGATGCGATCATCGCCTCGAAATCAACGGCACACTGGACCAGCGCTCTGGAGTCTGCAGGCGTGCCATGCTCGCCCGTCAACAATCTCCAGCAAATGGTCGAGCACCCACAGACAGCGGCCTTAGGACTGGTACAGGATGTGCCAGGCACTGCAATGCGATTTATTGGCTTACCTATTAGTTTCGACGGCA
>CAIPID010000117.1 GCA_903865015.1 uncultured beta proteobacterium
AGGAAATAATCATGAACCGTCTTACGAATAAGGTATGCGTCATTACAGGTGCAGCGGGCGACATTGGTCAGGCCGCGGCACGCCTGTTTATCGCTGAGGGGGCTCGCGTTGTCCTGGTTGATCGTGACGAGGCGAAACTTGCACAACTGATCACGGAGCTTGGCCAGGCGCATGCAATAAGCGTTGTGGCAGATGTATCGAATGATCTGGAAGTTCGTGCATACATGGCAACAGCTGTCAAACATTTTGGTGGCCTGGATGTCGTGCTGGCCAATGCGGGGATCGCAGGCCCAGCGGGCAAGACACTCGAACACTGCCTGGTTGAGGAATTCGATCAAGTGATGACGGTCAACGTTCGCAGTGCCTGGCTGGCCATCAAGCACGCCGCACCGTTGCTGCGCGCACGCGGAGGCGGCAGCATCGTAGTGACTTCATCGGTCATGGGGCTCGTCGCGGCGGGAATGGCTGGCCCTTATGTCACGAGTAAACACGCATTAATTGGCTTAGCAAAAACCGCTGCCGTCGAACTCGCCCGGGACAAAATCAGAGTCAACACTGTCAACCCCGCCCCCGTCGAATCAAGAATGATGCGAGAGATTGAACACGGCTTTACGCCCGCGGACGAGAACAAAGCTAAGAAAGCCATCCTCGCCACGATCCCGTTCAGACGTTATGTCCACACGGACGAGGTCGCCAAAATGATGTTGTTCCTCGCCAGCGACGACTCGAGTTTTTGTACGGGGAGCTCTTATCTGGTGGACGGTGGGCTGGTCGCGATTTAAGTTGCTGATCAACTCGTTTTCAAACAACCTGCCTTCTCAATAAACTGAATCACCTCGTCGAGTCCGTCACCGGTCTTGAGATTTGTCATGACCCAGGGGCGCTCTCCACGCATGCGCGCGGTGTCGTGTCGCATTACATCCAGGTTTGCGCCTACGTAGGGTGCAAGATCCGTTTTGTTAATCACAAGCAAATCGCTACGTGTGATGCCAGGCCCGCCTTTGCGGGGGATCTTTTCTCCGCCCGCCACATCGATCACATAGATCGTCAGGTCGGACAAATCGGGACTGAATGTCGCGGCCAGATTATCGCCACCGGATTCAATAAATATCAGCTCCAGATCTGGGAAACGTTTTTGCATCCGGTCAATCGCCTCGAGATTGATTGAGGCGTCTTCTCTGATTGCCGTGTGTGGGCAGCCACCCGTCTCCACACCCATGATGCGATCCGCAGACAAGGCCTCTGCGGCAACCAGCAAACGCTCGTCTTCCTTTGTGTAAATATCGTTGGTCACGACAGCGAGTTTGTATTGATCGCGCATGCGCTTGCAGAGCACCTCAACGAGTGTGGTTTTGCCTGAGCCTACTGGACCACCGATACCGACGCGCAAAGGATTGGATGTTTGCATGATGTTTTTAATTCTCTGAATGATGTATTTAAAAAATATGAATGTTCAGCTTCTGAACAAGCGACTGTATTGTGATTCATGACGGGCACTCGCAATCGCGAGACCCACCGCAGCGGAGCCAACGTCCTCGGGTGAAATCGACATCGCCGTCTGAATAGCCGTCTCGATATCTGACTTCAAACGATGCAACAAAATCTGTCCATCAATCTGCCCCAGAGGAATGATCTTTACGGCAGCAATGGTTTGATTTTCTACCCAGCTCCATAGATAGGCTGTCAATGCCATCTGTTCATCAATGCCAGATACTGCGGAAAGCGCAGCATGCGCTGAAGGGTAGACCCAGCTCAGATCAGCGATCTCCAGCAAGGTAGATCCACCCGACCACTGTTTAAATAACTTTGCCATCGAATGCCCCATCTGGACCGACTCCAGACGAAACTCAGCGGTCTCGCGTAACGCATGCAAGGCGTCATTTGCCGCACGCAACGCCTGCCAGTCTTCGATCAGGCCCGCACGATGGCAAGCCAGCCACAACGGTAATTCTTGTCTGGCCAGACTGAGCACCATGACATCACGGATCCAGACGTAGGCCTGCTCCATTGAGGTCACCCAGCGGTCTTCGACAGCCTGCTCAAGACCTTGCGAATACGCAAAGCCTCCAACAGGCAGAGCAGGACTCGCCAGATGCAACGCTGCGAGGAGTGGATTGGTATGCGACATTATTTTTTAGCGTGTGCAGCAATAGAGAGCTCTTCACCGAGCTTGCCCATCGCCTCGTCGCGCGCGACGTCACCGCATTCGTCCTTATGGTGATGGTGCTGATGACCTGCAGCACCATGTCCTGCTGAATAAGCTCCACCCTCTGGTACGAAAGCCTCTTGCACCAGATCCACTAATCCACCCTGTCTGCGCACCATGTCGGCCAACACGCTGTCAGGCTCGATATAAGCAGCCTCAGGCGTGAGCATCGCGCGTACGTGACGATTGGCGAGGTGATAGACGATGCGCATGAGCTCAAAGGTATTGCTGGCACGGATACGCATCAGCTCTTCGACCGCAGCTTGCACCACAACACGCTCACCCTGCTCTCCACACAAGACGCCACCGTGCTGCATGTTTTCACCGCGGGCGAGAATGACCGCAACCGCTTTGCCATTTGGCAGCATCGCAGCCAAGCGTGAACGTTGCCGATCTCCATAGGAGAGCTCAAGCACTGGCCAGGGTTCTGGCCAGGCCAGTGCTCCGCTGAGCGCCTGTCCTTGCAGAATAGGATCGTCTGCTGCCAGTTGTTGCGTCAGAGTAATCGCCATTGTTTTTAAAACAGAAAATAACGTTGTGCCATCGGCAAGGTTTTCGCAGGCGGGCAGTCGAGCAACACTCCATCTGCATAGACTTTATAGTTCTCAGGACTCACCGTGATTTTGGGTGTGGCGGCATTGAGTTTCATATCCGCTTTGGTCAGGCTACGCATACCTTGCACAGGTGCAATATGACGCTTGAGACCCAGCTCCTGCGGCACACCTTTGTGGATCGCGGAGCCTGACAAAAAGGTAATGCAGCTCGACGCAATCGCGCTCTGAGCCGCACCAAACTGTGGGCGGAAATGCACAGGCTGAGGTGTGGGGATCGAAGCATTGGGATCACCCATTGCGGCCATCGCAATCATGCCGCCCTTAATGACCGTTGAAGGCTTGACACCAAAGAAGGCAGGACGCCACAACACCAGATCGGCGAATTTACCCACCTCCACCGAACCAATCTCTTTGGCCATACCGTGCGTGATCGCAGGATTGATCGTGTACTTGGCGATGTAGCGTTTGATGCGCGCGTTATCACTGGTCGAAGGATCAGAGAATCCAGCCTCGCTCATCGAGCCACGCTGCTCGCGCATTTTGTGCGCAGTCTGCCAGGTACGCATGATCACCTCGCCTACTCGGCCCATCGCCTGGCTGTCAGAAGAGATCATTGAAAACGCGCCAATGTCATGCAGGATGTCTTCGGCCGCGATCGTCTCACGACGGATACGGCTTTCAGCGAAAGCGATATCCTCGGCAATCGAAGAATCCAGATGATGACAGACCATCAACATATCCAGATGCTCATCGAGCGTATTAATCGTAAAGGGTCGCGTCGGATTGGTCGAAGACGGCAACACATTTGACTCGCCGCACACACGGATGATGTCAGGTGCGTGACCGCCCCCTGCACCCTCGGTATGATAGGTATGAATCACACGACCCTTAATTGCATTGAGAGTGGCTTCGACAAAGCCTGACTCGTTCAGCGTATCGGTATGGATCGCAACTTGCGTATCCGTGTCGTCGGCAACGCTTAAGCAATTATCGATCGCAGCAGGGGTCGAGCCCCAGTCTTCGTGAAGTTTCAAACCCACGGCACCCGCATCGATCTGCTCATGCAAGGGACCAGGCAGCGAGACGTTGCCCTTACCCAGCAAACCAATATTGATCGGATAAGACTCCATCGCCTGCAACATGCGCGCGATATGCCAGGGACCCGGCGTCACGGTTGTTGCAAAGGTACCTGTTGCAGGACCCGTACCGCCACCGATCATGGTGGTGACACCCGAGCTCAAGGCCTCCTCAATCTGCTGTGGGCAAATCAGGTGAATGTGGCTATCAATACCGCCTGCAGTCACGATCATGCCTTCGGCTGCGATGACCTCGGTCGCAGGACCGACCACAATAGTCACACCTGGCTGGATATCAGGATTACCTGCTTTACCGATGCCACTGATACGACCGTTTTTAATACCGATGTCGGCTTTAACAATCCCCCACCAGTCAATGATGAGTGCATTGGTGATGACGGTATCCACACAATCTTTACTCATGCGCTGTGACTGTCCCATACCGTCTCGAATCACTTTGCCGCCACCGAATTTAACCTCTTCGCCATAGATGGTGAAATCTTTTTCGACCATTGCAAATAAAGCGGTATCGGCGAGTCTGATGCGATCACCCGTAGTGGGGCCGAACATCTCTGCATAGGCTTGTCTTGAAATCTTCATTTGTCCAGGCTCCCCATCACTGCACCCGTAAAGCCATAGACCACGCGGTCACCGGCAAGCTCCACCAATTCAACCTCGCGCTCCTGACCTGGCTCAAAACGTACGGCCGTGCCAGCAGGAATATTCAGGCGGTAACCTGTCGCAAGTTCGCGGTCAAAATGCAACGCGCCATTGGTCTCTGCAAAGTGATAGTGCGAACCGATCTGCACAGGACGATCACCAGTGTTAGCCACCAGCACGTGAATCAGTTTGCGTCCGACATTAATTTCTATCTCACCAGGCGCGACAATCATCTCGCCCGGGATCATTGGGGTAGTATTCATCATCTATCCTTACTGAATGGGTTGATGCACGGTTACGAGCTTGGTGCCGTCTGGAAATGTCGCCTCGACCTGGATATCGGGGATCATTTCTGCAACGCCCTCCATGACATCAGTGCGACTCAGAATAGTGCGCCCTGCACTCATGAGCTCCGCAACCGTTTTACCATCACGCGCGCCTTCCATGATGGCTGCTGAAATCATCGCGATTGATTCGGGGACATTTAATTTCAAACCACGCGCCTGACGGCGTTCAGCTAATAAGGCTGCCGTGAAAATCAGCAGCTTGTCTTTTTCTCTTGGGGTCAAATCCATAATTACTCCTGTACGCGATTCATTAAGTTGCCCATAAACGTGGGGCAACCGCTATACGATCTAAAACATGTGGACGTAAAAATTTCCAGGCATTTTGCAATAACGACTTTAAATTTAATGGGTTGGCTAATACGCGACCGACCAGCAAGCGAGAATGCAAAACTGTCCAGGCAATACCCTGCTCGCCATGCACGGAGGTCTGATCGCGCAAACTCTGGATCGTCTGCTCATCCCAGGACTTTGAATGAGGCAATACAGCCCAGACCGTGGCTAATGCATGGTGGCCTCTCAATCCAATCGGGGATGCGAAAAGTGGATCGCCTCCTTGCAACACCAGTTTGTCACGCCAAACTTCTTTGCCATCAAGTTCGATGCGCAAGGTCTGATTAAAATTCCCTTCAGCAAACGTCTCACCCGATGCATGTCGACCAAAAATCAGATGATCCCACCCAATCATGGCGCCTTCGTCTGACGCACGTACATGGATATCCGATCGCACACGCGCCTGATTAAACACAATTGTTTCCTGAGGTAGCCACTCAAATTTGCCATCTAATTCGATATCAATCAGTTGAGAGGCAGGCACAACGGAGTCAGTGCCATACCACTTTGTGGCGGAAGGATTTGTAACTAAACCATGGCTACGTGCTCTGCTTTTAACAAGGACTTCGAGTCGATCGCCGCCTGCAATTCCACCTGGCGGGTGAACAATAATCGCATGGCAAGGCGAAGGCCCCTCTGGGTAGAGCGCCTTTTGGATTCGTAGCGGTCCAAAATGCTGAAAACCCAGTCGCGTTTTGTTTTCACGCAGATCAATTGCTATTTCAGAGGACGGGAGAGGTGCAACATTAAAGTCGAGATCGAGCCTGGCCATCCAGCTTCCTGATGGCTCGATTTCGTTTGAAAGCGTATTAGGGTGGAGCTCGGTGGCATCCTGCATGACTTGCATTAATTAGTCATCAACATGTGTGGATTTCAAGGAGAGTATTGTTTGCGTAAAGTGCAGCAATAACTGTGCCACAAAGTCCACGCATCAGACAACGTAAAACTGTTTCAGTTAAAACGAAAAGCACCAAATACGTGCATTTTCACTTGTCGTCACGCACAATATGGTAGTTATTGATACTTATGCACCAAAAATGTACATATAAAAATAAATAGATTCAAAGCATAAAGGCCTCGCATCATTCAATGCGAGGCCTTTAACTTTTTAAAACATGCCTCAAAAAACGAGGCAT
>CAIPID010000118.1 GCA_903865015.1 uncultured beta proteobacterium
ACAGGTTGATCGGTTTTGATGGGTAAGGTTGAGCAATCGAGCTGGTTGCGCTGATTAAACCGGTTACTGCAAATAAACTGAGCAGTAGTGATTTAAATAAACGACTCGCTAGCAAAGGACCGAATGACAAAAGACCGATTGAAGCAGGCATACACAAAATCTCCTAAAAACTGAGGATGAAGAAAAACCTTTAACCTCAGTGAGAGAGTAAGCAATTATTATGCCAACCAGTAATGCTTGGCGCTTACTGCGGACGATGTAAAACAACAGGGGTTCGGGTAAATGTTTGACGTCCTCTTTTAAATCCCATCAGGGTCGGTGCAACTTCCCTGATGGCATTGACTGGATTATCAGACTCGACAACGATAAAGTCAGCGTCGTTTCCAACTGCTAAGCCATAACCCTCGCGGCGCATTAGTTTGGCTGAGTTAGTCGTGAACATATCCCATGTGTCGCGCAGTGGTTCCGGCATCCCCCGCTGAACAATGTTGGCGTAGAGGTTTGCTTGTCTGATCAACTGACCATCACCAAAGGGTGTGAAAGGGTTCAAAATGTTGTTTGAGCTGATTGAGCAGTTCACGCCTTGAGTCACCAGATGGTTTGCGTCCACTACACCCCGGCGCACATTTGCCTCCATATCCCTGCCGGATAGATAGAGGTCTGTTGCAGGCAAAACTGTCAGGGAAACGCCAGCATCTTTCATCCGTTTCGCAACTACATTCACGTCTGCAATAGGCATGGTGGAGAGCTTGGTGACGTGACCGATCGCAACGCGACCACCCCAGTTGTATTTTTCAGTGAGCTCGCAAACTTGCAGAGTATCGAGTCTGGAGGCGGAGGCGCCCGAGTCGAGATGCATGTCGATATCAACATCAAACTCGTGGGCTATTTCAAATACCCGGCGGATTTGTGCGGCTGGATCTGTTTCATAGTTGGGCGCAGCACCAATTACGGTCGCACCATTTTTAAGTGCTGCGATCATGAGCTCTTCTGTGCCAGGATTATTGAGCATCCCTTCCTGAGGCATCACACAGATTTCCATGTCCAAGGCCCATTTATAGGCATCGATGATGGATTTTACGCCTTCAAAGCCACGCAAACCAACTTTTGGATCCACTTCAACATGGGTGCGCATCAAGGTGCAACCGTGAGAGATGCATTTTTCCAAAGTGCGTTTTGCTCTGGTCTGGACATCTTCGATCGTAAAGGTGTTTTTGATCGCCGAGACCCTCTCCATTGCGTCAAAGGGAAACCTGACGGTTTCGCAGGCACACCGGTCAATCGTGCAGGTTTTATCCAGATGGATGTGTGTTTCGACAAAACCTGGTGCGACTAAACAGCCTTTCACATCAATTTCTTTCAGTCCGGTTTCTGCAATCGCGGGTTGAATCAGAACGAATTTGCCGCCATGAACGGCGATATCTACATAAGCATCACCGGCCTTCATATCGGCAAGCCGGGCGTTCCTAATAATTAAATCAAGGCTCATTTTGTTGCTTCTTTTGTTAGGCTGTTTAGAGATGTTATTCAATATCAATCACTATATTACCCATGACCTTGCCTTGTTCAACCGCGACATGTGCCGCTGCAATGTCAGAGAGTGGATAGCGCGCACCAATCGCGTGCACTAAACGACCCGAGGCAAGCAACGCATTGAGCTCTTTCAGTGCGAAGCTGCGCTCCTCTGGAGTTAGGTCGTAGACGAGAAAGAATTGAAAGCTCAGGGTGTTGAACAAGCAGACCCGAAAGGGGATGGGGGTGTCTTCCACTGAGTTAGAGCCATAGCAGGCAACTGTGCCGTGTGGTGCAAGGGCGCCTTGTCTGACTAAGTCAGCCGTGGTTGAAAAGTCCATATCAATGATGGCATCGACACCGCGGCCACCAGTCAGCGCTTTGACGCGTTCAGCAACGTTTTCAGTTTTGTAATTAATGGTGTCGGTGACGCCCACTGCGCGCGCATGTGCGGCCTTGGTTTCGGAGCTCACCGTGCCGATGACGCGGGCACCTTTTAAAACAGCCATTTGCGCTGCATAGTGTCCAACCGCCGCAGCAGCTGCGATGACTAAAACTGTTTTTCCGGAAATATCACCGCAACGGCGAACGGCCTCAAAGGCAGTCAGGCCAGGTATGCCCATGCACGCAGCGGCGTCGAAACTGGTGCCTTGATCCAGCGCAACAGCCTGAGCCTCGGGTACCACAATGAATTGCGCACAGGTTCCGAAGGGGCGCCCAAACTGGCCGTTCCAGAGCCATACGCGTTGACCGATGCGATCTTTTGATACACCTTGACCGACAGTCTCTATCACGCCGCCTGCATCGCTATGTGGCACGATCCGCGGGGCAATGAGTGGGCGTCCGCGACGGGATTTGACATCCGAAGGATTAACACCCGATATGCTGATTTTGACGCGCACCTCTCCAGGTCCAACTACAGGCGTTGGCATTTCTCCAACAACCAGAACGTCTTGTGCTTCT
>CAIPID010000119.1 GCA_903865015.1 uncultured beta proteobacterium
CTGCCTTTTTGGCCGGAGCCTTCTTGGCGGCGACTTTCTTCACTACGGCATTTTTGGCCGGAGCTTTCTTGGCGACGACTTTCTTCGCCGGGGCTTTCTTTGCAGCTGCTTTTTTGGCTGTTGCCATGGTAATACTCCTTAGTTCAGGGTCCCAAACATTAAACCCGTGCTTGACTTGTCCCACCATGGGACTTCGTGTCGCCCGAGTTATTCATAGGAACAAACCACTACCCGTACCGCGGTAGAACAACGGTTTGTGCTAATGAATACGGCACAGCCATTTGAACTGCCTCCCGCAATGTTGCGCGAACCAATTCAAATGGCATCGGTAGGTCAAGTGCACTCCTACCGACAAAGTACTGCTGCGTGTCAAGACTCTGACAAAGTGAGTTATTCCCAGTTCAGGGCACCACCCGTCTGATACTCAATCACGCGTGTTTCGAAGAAATTACGTTCTTTCTTTAGGTCGATCATTTCGGCCATCCACGGGAACGGATTTTCTTCCTGTGCGAATAATGGCTCAATTCCAATCTGTTGGCAACGACGATTTGCAATAAAGCGCAAATATGATTTGAACATCGGCGCATTCAAACCGAGCACGCCGCGCGGCATCGTGTCTTCGGCGTATGCATATTCAAGGTCCACTGCTTTGGCAAACAGGCCACGAATTTCTTCACGGAAAGCGGGCGTCCAGAGATGTGGATTCTCAAGTTTGATGGTGTTGATCAGGTCAATTCCGAAATTGCAATGCATGGATTCATCGCGCAAGATGTACATGTATTGTTCGGCCGCGCCAGTCATTTTATTTTGACGCCCCAAAGCAAGAATCTGCGTGAAACCCACGTAAAAGAACAGTCCTTCCATGAGGCAGGCAAAAACAATGAGTGATTTCAGCAGCGTCTGGTCGGCTTCGGGCGTGCCTGTTTTGAAGTTAGCGTCAGCGATCGCTTCGATAAAAGGAATCAGAAATTCATCTTTGTCGCGAATCGATTTGACTTCGTTATACGCGTTGAAAATTTCCGACTCATCCAGATCCAGGCTCTCAACAATGTATTGATAAGCATGTGTATGAATGGCTTCTTCGAATGCTTGACGCAGTAAAAATTGACGGCATTCCGGTGCAGTGATGTGGCGATAGGTGCCCAGCACAATGTTGTTTGCAGCCAACGAATCTGCTGTCACAAAGAAACCTAAATTGCGCATGATGATGCGACGCTCGTCATCCGTCAGCCCATTTGGGTTTTTCCAAAGAGCAATATCGCGCGACATATTGATCTCTTGCGGCATCCAGTGATTTGCACATGTTGCGATGTATTTTTCCCAGGCCCACTTGTACTTGAACGGTACGAGCTGGTTGACATCTGTCTTGCCGTTGATGATGCGTTTGTCCGCTGCATTCACACGCGTAGCGGGGTCGGCCGCAACCGGCTTCTGTGTGAGTCCGGGCGTAGGGAGTGCGGAGTCGCCAAAGACTCCCGTCGCACCACGCATCGGATGCGATGCGGGCGAAGGCGTCGCGCCCAGTGGGGGCATCGTTGGCTGTAGGGGTTCGTCGTTCCAGGTAAGCATTTTATTTCTCGATATTGTTATTGGCAGGCTTCGCACTCTTCGAAACCAGGATCACCGGGTCTCATCGTGCAGGCAACGCCCAGAATTTCCGGCTCAGGCATCGCCTGAGAGGCGGCGAAAGTACCGCTTGTGGAGCTTGCGCCAGATACGTTGACGGCATTGAGCTCACCGCCGCGACCGGTTGATTTTTCAGCGCTGGTGGCACCGAGTGTGCGCAGATAATAAGTTGTTTTCAGGCCGCGTAACCATGCGAGCTTGTAAGTGTCATCGAGTTTTTTGCCAGAAGCACCCGCCATGTAGATGTTGAGTGACTGCGCCTGGTCAATCCATTTCTGGCGACGCGATGCGCACTCGACGATCCAGCTTGGCTCTACTTCGAAGGCGGTGGCGTAAAGAGCTCTCAGATCTGCGGGAACCCGATCGATACGGGAAAGGCTGCCGTCGAAGTATTTCAGGTCGGCGACCATGACTTCGTCCCAGAGTCCGAGTTTTTTGAGGTCACGAACAAGATGTTCGTTCACTACAGTGAACTCGCCGGAGAGGTTCGATTTAACGTACAAGTTTTGATATGTTGGTTCGATGCATGCAGATACACCAATGATATTCGAAATCGTCGCGGTTGGGGCAATCGCGACGCAGTTTGAATTACGCATGCCTTGCTTTTGGATGCGTGCGCGCAATGCATCCCAATCGAGCGTGATGGACGCGTCGACTTCAACATAGCCGCCACGGTGCTTGCGCAGTAGTGCAACGGAGTCGTGCGGCAGAATGCCTTGCGACCAAAGTGATCCATCGAAACTTGCGTAGCGACCACGTTCTGCCGCCAGGTCGCTCGAGGCGCTGTAAGCGTAATAGCAGACGGCTTCCATCGAACGATCGGAGAACTCGACCGCTTCTTGTGATGCGTAAGGGACGCGCATCACATGCAGGCAATCCTGGAATCCCATGATGCCCATGCCGACCGGGCGGTGACGTACGTTGGAATTGCGTGCTTTGTCGACAGCGTAGTAGTTAATATCAATCACGTTGTCGAGCATGCGCATCGCGATCTTGATCGTGCGCTGCAGCTTGTCCTGATCGAGCACGTGTGAGCCATCTGCGTTTTGCTTGAGGTGTGCGAGCAGATTGACGGATCCCAGGTTGCAGACGGCGATTTCAGACTCATTGGTATTGAGCGTGATTTCGGTGCAGAGGTTTGAGCTGTGTACCACGCCAATGTGTTGCTGAGGTGAGCGAATGTTGCAAGGATCTTTGAACGTGATCCATGGGTGTCCGGTTTCAAACAGCATCGACAGCATCTTGCGCCACAGATTAATAGCGGGCATTTTTTTGAACAGTGTCAGTTCGCCACGTTCTGTTTTGGCTTCGTAGCCTGTATAGGCAATCTCGAAGGCTTCGCCGACTTTTTCATGCAGATCCGGGCAATCCGAAGGCGAGAACAACGTCCAGTCGCCCCCTTCGATCACGCGTTTCATGAACAGATCAGGAATCCAGTTCGCGGTATTCATGTCGTGTGTACGGCGACGCTCGTCACCGGTGTTCTTGCGCAAGTCCAGGAATTCTTCGATATCGAGGTGCCAGGACTCTAGGTAACAGCAGACTGCTCCCTTGCGTTTGCCGCCCTGATTCACCGCCACGGCGGTGTCATTGACGACTTTCAGGAAAGGCACGACGCCCTGGCTTTCGCCATTGGTGCCCTTGATGTGGCTGCGCATTGCACGCACAGGGGTCCAGTCATTACCCAGGCCGCCGGCATACTTGGCCAGCAGTGCGTTGTCTTTAATCGCCTCGTAAATGCCGTCCAGATTGTCCGAAACCGTTGAGAGGTAGCAAGACGAAAGCTGCGAGTGCAGGGTGCCTGCATTGAACAGCGTGGGTGTTGAACTCATGAAGTCGAACGACGACAGGATCTGGTAGAACTCGATCGCACGAGCTTCGCGATCAATCTCGGCAATGGCCAACCCCATGGCGACACGCATGAAAAACACCTGTGGCAGCTCAATACGCTGGCCGCGCAGGTGCAGGAAATAACGGTCGTACAAGGTCTGCAGTCCGAGGTAGTCGAACTGCAGGTCGCGGCTCGCATCGAGTGCTGCAGCTAAACGCGGCAGGTCATAACGTGAGAGCTCGGAGTTGAGCAGGCCACCTTCAACGCCACGCTTGATAAACGTAGGGAAATACGTTGCGTAACGGGTGTTCATGTCTTCTTGTGAGACTTCTTCGCCCAGCACTTCTTTGCGGATCGTATGCAGTAACAAACGTGCCGTGACTTTGGTGTAGGCAGGATCGTTTTCGACCATCTGACGTGCCGCCAGAATTGCGGATTTGTAGACTTCTTCGATCGGCACGCCGTCGTAGAGGTTTTTCAGAGTTTCTTTCTGAATGGAAACGGTATCGACAAAATCACCCAGTCCAAAACCTGCGGATTCGATTGTGGCTTGCAGTTTGGCCAGATCAAGAGGCTTGCGGATGCCGTTGTCGGTGACGTGCATAGTCGATGCGGCGACGGGTGCCTGGTCAACGTTGGCTTGAGCACGCTCTTGTGAGCGGCGCTCGCGATACAGCACGTACGAGCGCGCGACATCATGCTCGCCCGAGCGCATCAGGGAGAGCTCGACCGCGTCCTGAACGTCCTCGATGTGAAAGGTGCCGCCGTTGGGGCGGCTGCGAACCAGCGCCGAGACGACCTGACGTGTCAACGACTCAACTAATTCACGCACGCGCGCCGATGCGGCACCCTGACCGCCGTTTACTGCCAGAAAGGCCTTTGTCATCGCGATGCCAATCTTGCTCGGCTCAAAGCTAACGACTGAACCATTACGGCGAATGATGTGATATTGGCTCCAGATCGCCTCAGTAATCGGAGCGTCCGCATGCGCGAAATGAGGGGCCGCGTCGGATCTGGACACAGTGCTGGTGGTGGTTTGCATTAGGGTGCTCCTGCAAATTGAGCGCGGCGACTGGCTGCGCAAGATGTACGGTTTAGAACAGTTTTAGCGAGATCTGTGGGCAAACCGCCGATGCAAATGACATCGCAATCGCCTATCTCAGCTACTACATGTAGTGTTTTTCTATTCAACTGACACCAATTCTAGTAGGTTGGGCCTATCGGAGCAATAGCCTTTTTATATATTTTTTAACTATCGTTATCCCTAATCCCTGCACGGGGGTGTATTCACCCCATCTGGGCGCAAGTCGCAGCGCAAACACAAGTGACATATAGGTGTGCGAGACTGAACGCCTGTCTGCAAAGGCTCACGCTTGGGGTGGGTAAATGGGAAGGAGTGTGGTGTAAAAGCCAATAATCGGCATGGCTTGTACACCATATGTAGATATTGTCATCGCGTGTACGTGTATTTACTGCAATATGTCGTTGTCGCAGAGATTCACTGCAGATAGAATTTTTATTCAACGTCACTTGGTACATGGAGCTGTAATGTCAGGAGCGGTCTTGTTTGGGGTGGTTAAAGTCGGGCGCATCGTTCGCGCAAGCCTGGTGTTTGCATTGATCGGTTTGCTGACTGCCTGTGGTTTGCCCAGACACAAAGACGCACCGGTCATTCAGGCGCCGGCAGGGGCTGTAGAGCCTGCGTGCGCAGCCCTGAGTGCGGCAAATCCGCTGGTTGGGACCTGGTATCTGGTTAGCAAGCAGTCAGGGGTTGCAGGTGAAATGCAAACCCTGCTGACCTTGAGTGCCGATGGCAAGCTCAAACAACAGACACGCGTTAAACAGGGTCGCAATATCCGGTCCGAACTACGCGAGACCGGTTGCTGGGAGGCGCCCGCAGGCAAATTAATCACCCGGGTGAGTCGATCTAACGGTGAGTTGGTCGACTTCAATGATCCGATTTACGCAACGACGTATGTCGTTGAAAAAGTCGATGCCAACCGACTGGTTTATCGACAGGACCGCGCTGATAGTAAACCAGCCTTCGCAAAAAAAGTTCAGGACAGTTTCAGATTGATGTAACCCGCTCAGGGGTGTACGCATACACCCCTGTCGTGCCGGCTTAGATGTCGGCTAGTCTGGCTAATACTGTTTTTTGACCAAGGATTTCCAGCACAGCATCAATAGCCGGTGTCTGCGTTGTACCTGCTACAGCAACCCTGAGCGGTATGGCCAGCTGGGGCATTTTAAGTGTGTGGTTCGCAAGAATGGTCTTGATCAGGGCGGAGAGCGCTTCACGTGTCCAGGGTATCTGGGCGGCGTTGACCGCAAAGTCGCGCAGCGCATTACGCGCAGTCTCTGTCAGATGCTGGTCAATCAGATCTTGGGCTGGACGGCTGAAATCCCCGCAGAACAGCATCGCACCGTCCGCAAGTTGTTCAAGCGTCTCTGCACGGTCTTTCAGCAGCTTGACGACTTGAATCATATCGGCGCGTTGCGTATCGCCGCCTCGCGCAGTAATCCGCTTGGCGATCGCCTCAACGAGTAACGCGTCGTCACTGTGCTTGATGTAATGTGCGCTGACCCAGTTGAGTTTTTTGGGATCCCATTGAGCTGCCGATTTTGATAAATGTTGCGGGTCAAACCAGCTCACCAGTTGCTCGCGTGAAAACAACTCATCATCGCCGTGACTCCAGCCAAGCCTGGCCAGATAGTTGATCATGGCTTCGGGCAGATAGCCGTCACGGTCGTATTCCATGACACTGACCGCACCGTGACGTTTGGAGAGCTTTTCGCCGTCAGGTCCGAGAATCATCGGCACATGTCCGTATTCAGGCACTGGTGCGCCTAATGCGCGCAGGATTGTGATCTGACGCGGCGTGTTGTTAACGTGATCATCGCCTCGCAGTACGTGCGTGATACGCATATCCCAATCGTCAACGACCACACAAAAGTTGTAAGTCGGCGTGCCGTCAGGACGCGCGATGACGAGATCATCGAGCTCGGTGTTGTCAAAACTGATCGGACCTTTGACCAGGTCGACCCAGGCTGTCGCACCGCCTTGTGGGCTTTTGAATCGCACAACAGGTAAACGCCCCTCAGGTATCGCGGGCAATGTTTTGCCTGGTTCTGGCCGCCAGGTGCCATCGTAACGAGGCTTTTCACCTTTGGCGCGTGCTAATTCACGCATCGCATCGACCTCTTCGGTGGAGCTGTAGCAGAGGTAAGCCGTGCCTGCTGCGAGCATGGAGGCGATCACTTCGCGATAGCGATCCATATGCTGCATCTGATAAAAAGGCCCTTCGTCAGGCGTAAGTCCCAGCCATTGCATGCCATCGAGGATGGCTTGTACGGCCTCGGGTGTCGAGCGCTCAAGGTCGGTGTCTTCGATGCGAAGAATAAACGTGCCGCCAAAATGCCTGGCATATGCCCAGGCGAACAGTGCAGTTCTGGCGCCTCCAAGATGTAAAAAACCAGTGGGGGAAGGGGCGAAACGTGTGCGAACGGGTGTGCTGGGGGCAGTCATTGC